>JANXSH010001313.1 GCA_025356615.1 Planctomycetia bacterium
TCTCGAGCGCCTGCTGCGGGCTGACCTGGTAGGTCATGAACGGCAGGTCGGCGACGACGAGCGCCCGGCGGACGCCGCGCATCACCAGGCGCGCGTGATACACCATCTCGTCGAGCGTGACGCCGAGGCAATCGGACTGCCCCTGCACGACCATGCCGAGCGAGTCGCCGACGAGCAGGCTATCGACCCCCGCCGAGTCGAGAAGCCGGGCCATCGTGTAGTCGTAGGCCGTCAACATCGTGATCCGGTGCCCGCGCGACCGGGCCGCGAGGAAGTCGGGTACGGTGAACGGGCGCAGTTCGTTGACGCCGCTCAAGGGAGTGCCGTTGCTCGGAGGTGCCTGTCGTGTCGGGGCCGACATGAGACGATCCTTTCATGATGGAACGCGGGCTTCCCTGCCTGCCGATACGCAGTATTATACGCGCGAGGGGGCCACGGAGTCGATGCCGCCCGGTCGCAGGACATGTACGGGATGAGATGGAGCGCCATCGTCGGGACCGTGTCTCCGTTCATTCCCCGGCGAGCGGCACGCAGACGATCTCCTCGTCGCTCCGGGCGAAAACGCAGCGGTCGGCGAACGCGGGATGCGCCCACGTCTTGCCGACGATCGGCACCTTGCCGAGGTTCGTCAGCCCCTTGGGAGTCAGCTCGACCATGAGCAGCTCGCCTGGGGTGTTCAGGATGAGCGCCTTCGTCTCGCCGATCCAGACGAGGCTCGCCTGCGGGTTCGTGCTGCGCGGGGTGACGTGCTCGTTCTCCCACAGGATCTTGCCGGTGGCCGCCTCGAGGCACTTCAACCCCTTGAAGCGATCGAGCGCGTAGAGGTGTTTACCCTGAACCAGCGGCGTGGACATGAGCAGGCTCAGCGCCTTGCCTTCCCAGACGACCTTGGGGTTCTTCCCCTCCGCGTCGAGTCGGACGGCCTTGCTCCCGGACCAGTAGTTCGAGGCGAGTAGCACGCCGTCGGCGAAGACGACATCGGTGATCGAGACATCGTATTCGATTCCCTCGAAGGGACGCGCCAGAGCCGTTTCCCCGAAGCGGGGTCGCAACTGTCATCAAATATGCTGCAAATCTGCTGAATGTGTGTTGACATTCTCTTCGACCCTGCCTAGACTTGGTTTAGGGAGGATGCAATCATGGCTCGTTCCGATATACGCTATTCCGTTTACCCCGCACCCAAAGCGGTCGAAGTTCTCGGCAATTCTGCTCCGGCTCTCAATCGCGCCATCGAATGCTGGGCAGCTCTATTGGCCCGCGCGACGGCGGACAACGCGAAGAAGTTATTGAATTATGACGGAGACAGAAACGGTGTCAAAGAATGGTGCGTTTTGGCTGATACACTCAAGGAGATGCTGTTTGCCCCGGAGTTCGCCAATCCCGGCGAATTACTTGCCACTGCCGTGGAAGATGCCAATAGGCTCGAAAATATTGGCTCAAAATGGCTAGTGATGGAAATCGACGACGATTATAACGTAATCGAGCAGGCTGACAAGTATACAGCTATATTCGTCCAAAAACTCAGAGAACTCGACTATGCTCACGCATGGGCCGTAATTGTTGCTGTCCAATGGCTCTGGGAACACCATGACCAAGGCATAGACATCAAGAAAGACAACTGGTGGACATTAGCATTTCGCCGACAGTGGCCTGCGATGTCGAATGCGAAAAAGTCGCCTAAGCGGAGGCCGAAACGTGAGAAGTGATAAATGCGATGAATGTCAAGGTTGGGCCGAACCGCCTTTCAATCGCACGATCGAATTCAACGCCCCAGTAACTCGGGAGGATTTACTCAGGTTCCTGCGAGGAGAAGAGTGTAATATCGTGAGAATCTCGCGACCACTCTGTCGCTACTGTGCGCATGCGATGTCGCATGGTGCCGATTACTTGACCGAGGAAGGCAAGGATGCACTGGACCTTTCGGACGAAGGCTGAACTGCTATGCCCCAGAGACATGATCAGGCGAGGGGAAATCCGCCATGAACGAAATCGAAGCGAATGTGAGTGACATTCTAAAAGACAGAAAGCGACTGGAATGCCTGCTGATGCTCGAAAAGGAGCGTCGAGGGGTATCCCAAGATACTCTGGTCTTCGTGGGTACGGCCAATGTGGCGAAACACTGGTGGTGTACTCAGCAGACGGTTCTCCACAGCCGGGCCACCGAGTTAGACGTGTTCAAAGCCTATTTTTCGGACCGCATCGTGTACGCACACCGTCTGGGCCTGATCTCAAAGTTGCCCACGAGCCATAGAGCCATGCTCGATGTGGGCAACGAGATCAACTTTGCAGATGTCGAGCAACTGCTCCAGGAAGAAGCGGATAAGATGGCGGACTGCGCCAGGCGCTCGGCAGGAGTCCATTCATCCTGGATTTACGAGGAGAAAAAGGACAGCGATGGCAAGCGTAGCTGGTTGCTTAACCCTGACCTGCCCCCAGAAGAGAAGCGAGGCTGGGAGGAACTGGCAATCAAGCAAGGCATTCGGGTCATCAACCTGGAAGAAGACCCCATGCGACGTGGGGAGATCTACGAGGCATTACGGGCTGAGAAGCACCCTACCATCCGCTGGCATTTTCCCTGGCGGCACTACTCTGTGGGGGGGGTGCCTGACGGCCTGACGGAAGAGTTCGCCTACGAGTACAAGACAACCCGGAACCGATATCTGTTCCCTTTTATGAAACCGATCGCCTTTGCGCAAGCCGACCTGTACGCCTACTTCTTCCGCCGCCCGAAAAAGCGAGTGCAAATCCTGATCGTAGAGGACGACGTGACGGAGACCTACGAGGAACCGGCGGATGCCGTTCGGGCGGAGGTAGCGTTGGCCGCCTTTGCCCGAGTGGACGCAGGAGAACCAGCGATTCCCCCGCTGCCATGGAAATGCAAGAAATGTGACTTTCGGGCGACCTGCCCCATCAGCCAGGCCAAGTAGCGAGCGGCTTGGCGTGATGACCTGAAGGGCCGTTCGCCCTGTCACTCCCGGACGAGCGGCACGCAGACGATCTCCTCGTCGCTCCGGGCGAAGACGCAGCGATCGGCGAACGCGGGGTGCGCCCAGGTCTTTCCGATGATCGGCACCTTGCCGAGATTTGTCAGCCCCTTGGGGGTCAGCTCGACCATGAGCAACTCGCCCGGCGTGTTCAGGATGAGCGCCCTCGTCTCGCCGATCCAGACGAGGCTCGCCTGCGGGTTCGTCCCGCGCGGTGTGACGTGCTCGTTCTCCCACAGGATCTTGCCAGTGGCCGCCTCGAGGCACTTCAGCCCTTTGAAGCGATCGAGCGCATAGAAGTGCTTGCCTCCAACCAATGGCGTGGACATGAGCAGGCTCAGCTTTTTTCCTTCCCAGACGACCTTAGGGTTCTTCCCCTCGGCGTCGAGGCGGATGGCCTTGCTGCCGGACCAGTAGTTGGACGCGAGTAACACGCCATCCGCGAAGACGACATCGGTGATCGAGACATCGTATTCGATTCCCTCGAAGGGGACGCGCCAGAGCCGTTTCCCTGATGTCGGATCGAGGCCGACGACGTGTTGCGGGGTGAAGTAGACGAATTGCCGCCATTTGCCCGCGTCCACGACGACGACCGAAGCGTAGCCGGGCCGATCGTCCAGGCTGCGCCAAACCTCCTTGCCGGTGTCGAGATCGAGGGCAACGAGATCCGCGTTTGGAGTTCCGCCGACCTGGACGATGAGTCGTCGCCCTTCGACGAGCGGGGAACACGAGTGCCCCCAGAGGGGAATCTTGCCACGAAAGTCCTTCACTGTGTCTCGGCTCCAGACCACCTTGCCCGTCTTCGCATCGAGGCAATAGAGATGCCCCAGCGCTCCCAGCGTGTAGACTTTCCCGGCGTGGACCGTCGGCGTGCAGCGAGGACCATTGCCGTAGTCCAGTTTGCCGTACTTGACGGCGTAACAGTGTGTCCAGGCGGTCTTTCCCGAAATCGCGTCGAGGCACACGACACGCTCAGCTTCCTTCGTCCCTTTGACGCGGTCCATGACGTAGACGCGGCCAGACACGACGGCGATGCCGCCGAAGCCGCCGCCGATCGGCACCTTCCAGCGCGCGGCGAGCTTCGCGGGCAGCTTCGCCGGGAGGCCCTTCTCGGGCCAGCGGTTGTCGCGCGTCGGGCCGCGCCACTGGGGCCAATCGATCGCGTGGAGGTGCCCGGCGAACATCAGGCAGACGAGGAGAGTCGAAGGCAGTTTTGGCATCGATTATCGATTTCTCAGGCGAGCGGGGCGTGTCAACGCCCCGGATG
>JANXSH010001368.1 GCA_025356615.1 Planctomycetia bacterium
CTCCTGAACGAGGAGGACGACAAGGTCTTCAGTGCCGTCAGCCGAGCTGCTCTGGAGAATCGCCTCGACCTGATGAATCAGCGCGCCGAACTCGTCGATAGCTGGCGGAAGATCAAGGTGGCGGCCAACGCCCTCCTGGGAGTGGTCAACGTCGAGTACCACTACGACGTCTCGACGCCTCGGGGCGTCCGCCAGCCTCTGAATTTCGGCGGCAGCCGGAGTCGGCAACAGTTCATCCTCAACAGTGAGTTGCCGCTCGTCCGGGTCACGCAGCGAAACGACTACCGCGCGGCGATCATCACCTACCAGCAGCAGAGGCGGCAACTCCAGCTCGCCGAGGACAACATCCTCTTCGCCATCCGGCTCGACCTGCGCCAGTTGCGGGCGGCGGCGCTGAACTACCACGCGGTCCAGAAGCGCCAGATCGAGCTTGCCTACATCCAAGTCGATCAATCGCTCCAGGCTTTCAGCCAGCCGCAAACCCCCGCAGGGCCGACAGCCCCTGTGGGTTCTGTCGGCCCTCCAACCACGGGAGGCGGCACGCGTGACCCCGCCGCCGCGACCCAACAATTACTCTCGGCCCAGAATTCGCTACTCGGAGCACAGAACGGGCTTTATAATACATGGATCAACTATGTGACCACCCGCATGAGCCTGTATCGCGATCTCGGCCTGATGCCGCTAGACCCCCGAGGAGTCTGGATCGATGACATCGCAACCTGCCAGTGTCCAGCCGCTAGCACCAGCCCCGGCGCTGAACAACCCGCCAAACCCGACGAACTCCCCCAGCCACGCACCCTCCCGGCTCCCAAAGAAATCCGGTAAGCGACGTTCGCTGGTCCGCGTCGCGATCATCGCGACCGGCGTCGTCGGTGCCCTCGGTCTGTTCGTCCTCGTCGGCACCGCCACGGGGACGATCAAGCTTTTCGACCGCACCAAGCGCGCCGACTTGATCTTCCACAAGGTTCAGGAAGAACCTCTGCGCCTGACGATCACCGAGCGCGGCCAACTCGAGTCGGCCGACAACAGCGACATCGTCTGCCGCGTCAAGGCGCGGTCGGCCAACAGCACCGTCGCGACGACGATCCGCTGGATCATCGACGACGGCACCCAGGTCCGTCGGGGCGACAAGCTCGTCCAGCTCGACGACTCGGGCCTCTACGAGCAGCTCAAGACCCAGCGGATCACCCTCGATCAGTCTTACGCGGCATGGGTCCAGGCCGACAAGAACTCCGAGATCGTCGTGAGCCAGAACTCGAGCGACAAGGCGACCGCCAAACTCGTGAAGGAACTCGCAGACATCGACCTCCAGAAGTACGAAAAGGGCGACTACGTCCAGACGCTTCAGGAAATCGAAGGGCGACAGCTGATCGCGAAGTCGGACCTCTCCATGTGGGAGGAGCGGTCTTCCTGGTCCGAACGAATGTCCCGCCCCGGCCGGGGTTACGTCACCGCCAGCCAGGCCCAGGCCGACGACGCCCGCCTCAAGAGCGCCCGCATCGCGCTCTCCAAGGTCGATGAAGAAATGCGCGTCCTCGACAAATTCACCCGCGGACGGACGATCAAGGATCTCCAGGGCAAGATCGACGAGGCCAGGCGGGCCATCGACCGCGTCGAAGCCCAGGCCGAGGCCAAGCGGATCACCGCCGACGCCGACCGCCGATCCAAACTATCGGTCTACGAGCAGGAGACCGGACGGTTCAGCGACATCCAGGACGAAATCAAGAAGTGCCTCGTCGTCGCCCCGCAGGCCGGCCTGGTCGTCTACTTCATCCCCGAGCAGAGCCGATCCGGTGCCGGGTCGCAGCAATCGATCATCGCCCAGGGCGAGCCGGTCCGCGAAGGCCAGAAACTGATGCGCATCCCGGACCTGAGCAAGATGGATGTCAACACGCGCGTCCACGAGGCGTTGATCTCCCGCGTCCGTGGCGAGAAATGGAATCGAACCCCCTTCAGCCGAAGCGTCCAGGCGGGTCTGCTGCTTGCTCCTGGATCTCTCTCCCAACTGACGGGATACCTGGGGTTCGCGAGTATCCGCGAGGACTTCGCCGAGACCTACCGCAGCGTCGAAATGCAGAAGGTCCAGAACGGTCAACCCGCCCAGGTGCGGATCGACGCCTTCCCCGGCCGAGTCCTCGAGGGCGAGGTCAAGACGGTGGCGACCGTCGCCTCGCAGCAGGACTGGATGTCGGCTGACGTGAAGGTCTACCAGACGATCGTGAGCATCAAGGAGACGATCCCCGACCTGAAGCCGGGCATGAGCGCCGAAGTCGTCCTGTTCACCGATAGCGCCAAGGAGAGTTGCCTGACCGTCCCCGTCCAGGCCATCCTGGGCAGCATGGACATGGGCAACATGCGCCGAGTCTACGTCATGACGGCCACCGGCCCCGAGCCGCGCGATGTCGTCGTCGGCCTCAGCAACGACAAGATGGCCGAGATCGAGTCCGGCCTGAGTGTAGGCGACCAGGTCATCGTCAACTCCCGCGTCCTGCTCACCGACAAGGAGAAGGCGCAATACGGCGACGGCTCCTTCCGCTATCGCTCCGAGGAGAAGGATAAAGCCAAGGGGAAGGGCAAGGACAAGGGGACGGAGAAGAAGTAGTGTTCAGTCGTAGGGTGGGTCGAGCGAAGCGAGGCCCACCAATTCGGATCGACTCCACTCTGAACGGCCATGTCAGTG
>JANXSH010001382.1 GCA_025356615.1 Planctomycetia bacterium
ATGGGCCGGCCCATCGCCACCTGGACGCGCAGCCGATCGAGACATTGTTGACGGGGGATGTGGGACATCGGTTCCTCTTATCGGTCGGGTTGGTCTTGGGGAGTATTCTATGAAGGATTACCCGAGCCCATCGGTTGCAACCGACGGGGCTTCTCCTCCTAACCTGTTGTAGTGTGCCTCGGAATCTGCGATAATACCCCTCACGGAGTGACACGCATGGCACACGCGGACGTGATCGTGTTGGGCCTCGGCGGCATGGGGACGGCGGCGGCCTGGCACCTGGCCCGGCGGGGTGCCCGCGTCCTCGGCCTGGAGCAGTTCGCCCTGGGCCACGCCCTCGGCAGCTCGCACGGGCACACCCGCATCATCCGCCAGGCGTACTACGAACACCCCTCCTACGTCCCGCTCGTCCGCCGCGCCTACCAGGGATGGTACGACCTCGAACAGACGCTCGGCACCCACTTACTGACCGCCTGCCCCTGCCTGACGATCGGCGCGTCCGACGGCGAACTCGTTACCGGCGTCCAACGGTCCGCAGCCGAGCATTCCCTGAGCATCGAAACCCTCGCCGGCGACGAGATCCCGACGCGATTCCCGGCCTTCCGACCACTCGGCCCCGGCGAGGTCGGCATCGTCGAACACACTGCGGGGTTCCTCTACGTCGATGACTGCGTCCGCGCGATGGCGGACGCCGCCCGCTCCCTCGGTGCCGTGTTGCATGACAATGAGCGCGTCGTCTCGTGGCACGCCGAGGGCGACGGCGTCCGCGTCGTCTGCGAGAAGGAGACCCACACCGCGAGTTCGCTCGTCATCACCGCCGGGCCGTGGGCCGGCCCGCTGCTCGGGTCGATGGGGGCGAAGCTCTCCGTAATGCGGCAAGTCGTGCTGTGGCTGGCCCCCGACGACCCCGCGTTGTATCGGCGCGACACCTTCCCGATCTTCGTCGCCGACGGGGACGACGGCGTGTTCTACGGCATCCCGATGCTCGACGCGCGCGGCGTCAAGGTGGCGCGCCACTACGGCGCGGCGGAGCTGCCGAGCGTCGGCGACGTGGAGCGCGAGATCACGCCGGCCGACGAGGAGCCTGTGCGTGCGTTCCTGCGTCGGCGCATCCCCGGAGCCGACGGCGAGCGGCGCGACGCCTCGACGTGCGTCTACACGCTGACGCCGGACCGTCATTTCGTCATCGATCATCACCCCGACAGCCAGCGTGTTATCGTCGCGGCGGGCTTCTCCGGGCACGGCTTCAAGTTCGCCCCCGTCGTCGGCGAGATGCTCGCCGGGCTGGCGCTCGACGGCAAGACGACGTGGCCGGTGGAATTGTTCGGCAGGGGGCGGCTCATCGCGGAGTAAGGAGATCGCGTATGTCCGATTATGCGGCGGCAGATGTCGTCCGAAGATGGGAGTATCGTTTCGCTCGGCCTAACTCTGCGGAACACGTCCGGCGACGGCCGGCAATGTATGTAGGAGATGTGGGCGCGCTCGGATGCTATCGGCTCGCTATCCAGATCATCGACAACGCTGTTGAAGAAGTGCGTAAAGGACACGGCTCGCGGGTGGGTGTCGAGATCCTGCGGTGTGGAGGCTTGCGAGTATCGGACGAAGGGGAAGGGATTGCACCCCTATCCGCTGAAGACCTAGACGCTCTCGAGCGGCACCGCGCGACCCAGGAGCGGTGGCGGCAGCACTTCGAACTGCACGGCACGCTTGACGACTCCCAGCTATCGCACCGTTGGCCTCCCCGCAACCTCTTAGGGTTCGGGCTGATCGCTACGACAGCGCTCTCTAGCCGAGTCGTCGTCGAAGTGCGCCACGAGGGCATTTGCCGACGACAGACGTTCAGCCGAGGAGTGGCAACCTCGTCGCTCGAGTATCTCGGCCCGACGAAGACGACCGGCACGACGATTACCCTGTGGCCTGACCCCCAGATATTCTCTTGCCTCGACTTCGATATGTTCCAGTTGCAGAGGCGGATCGAAGAGTTTGCCATGCTCCTCCCGACGTTACAGGTTCGACTCACGGACCACCGCGTGACTACTTCACGGGTCTCGAGCATCCATTGGCCCAACGGCTTACTCGATGGATTGGACCTCTTCAGCCGGGGACTCTATCGAGTGCATCCGACCCCCATTCACGGCTCGG
>JANXSH010000564.1 GCA_025356615.1 Planctomycetia bacterium
GTCTCGTCCGCCGGGGTGAACTCGACCGCGACGCCGATCCGGCGATACTGCACGCCGACGAGAGAGGGTAGCGTCAGCGCGGTCGGCTTGGGGCTTCTCTGGCGGAGGTGGGGGTAGATCGTCACCCAGCCGAGGAACAGGGCGATCAGGCCGGCCACGGGGCCGACCGTGCCGTAGATCCACCACGGGCTTTGGCCGTCCTTTACGAGATCAGCCCCCCACTCCTGCATCTGCATCACCACCCAGGCGACGTTGAGTGTGAGGACGATCCCCGCACAAGTCCACGCCAGTACCTTGACGAGCGCGTTGTTGGCGAATCGGCCCATGTGCCGGCGGTCCGAGGTCATCTGCACGAGCGGGACGATGGCGAACGGCAGTTGGAAACTGAGCGTCACCTGGCTCAGAAGGAGCAGCGACAGCAGCCGCTTATCGACCGGTTCGACCTTCCAGGTCTGATGTCCGGCCGCGGACAGCGTGACCGCCTCCAGGGGGCTGGCGGGGCCGACACAGGAGGCGATCGCCGAGGCGACCTCGACGCGGTCCTCCTCCGTGTAATTTCCCGCGAGCGAAAGTACCAGCAGCGCGGGCAGGATCGCCGCGCCGCGCGTCATCAGCCGCCTCAGCCAGGGCTTGATACGGAGTTGCAGGAACCCCTCCATCACGACCTGACCGGCGATCGTGCCGGTGAGCGTCGAACTCTGACCCGACGCCAGCAGCGCTACGGCGAAGAGGACGCTCGCGGTGCCCGCGCCCCAGAGGTGGAGGAGGTTGTGCGCCTCGGGCAGCGCCTCGACCTTGCTCGTGAACAGCGTCGCGGCGAGTACCAGGATGGCCGCGTTGATGAAGAACGCGAAGTTGAGGGCGAGCAGCGAGTCGAAGAAGTTGTACTTGCACGCCAGGCGCTTCCCCGCCTCGTCCGGGGCGAAGGCGCGGGTCTGCACCAGGGCGCTGTGCAGGTACAGATTGTGCGGCATGACCGTCGCCCCGAGCATGCCGATGGCGACGTACAGGCTCTCGCGCGGTGCCTCGACGGCCAGACCGGGCACGAAGCCCCAGGCGACCGCCGCCCAGTCGGGCCGGGCCAGGACGATCTCGAAGACGAAACTCCCGGCGATGATCGCGACGAGCAAGAGCGTCATCAGCTCGATCAGGCGGATGCCGCGCCGCTGGAGCGCGAGCAACAGGAGTGTATCCCCCGCCGCGATGCCCAGGCCCCAGAGGTAATCGACGCCGAAGAGGAGTTTCAGCCCGATGATGGTGCCGATCACCTCGGCGAGATCCGTCGCGGCGATGGCGACCTCTGTCAAGGCCCACAATCCGTAGCTCGTCGGACGCGGGTAGCGATCCCGGCACGCCTGCGCCAGGTCGCGCCCCGTCACGATGCCGAGGCGCGTCGCGAGCGTCTGCAACAGCAGCGCCATCAGGTTCGACATCGCCAACACCCAGAGGAGGCGATGTTGGAATTGCGACCCCGCCGCGAGGTCCGTCCCCCAGTTGCCGGGATCCATGTACCCGACCGACACCATGAGCGCCGGCCCCGAGAACGCGAAGAACCGCCGCCACCAGGAGCGCGGAATCGGGACGGTCGCATGAACCTCGTCGAGCGATCGCGAGCGGAAGTCAGGATCCCCAGCGGACATCGAGAAGCTCCAGGACCGTGGCAGAGAAGCGGCCCTTATTAGTCTAGGCTAATGCAGTTCATTAGACAAGACGAACGGCTCCATCCTTTTTCTCCAGATCGGTATTGAGTGGCGACCGAGTCTCAACTATCTTGACTTCGATTGACATCGATCTTTCATGGACCAGAGCGCCACGGGTAGTTGATATCCGTAGATCAAAACTCGATCGGCGCGCGCGACGCACTCCTCTGGAATGATCGTCGGCTTTTGGGTATGAAAGGTAATGTCCGCTCAGGCGAAACCTCACGATGAAGTCACCGAGGCACGGACCCGGAAGGGTGAGTGATCTGGGGTGGCCTCGAGTGACACACCGGAGGCGATACGTGTCCAACTATCTACGCTTCACCCCCGACGAATTCCAGGCTCTCCGTCTCGCCTGCCGCTCACTCAGCCTGACCGGCCCCTTCTCAGCCTTCCAGCAAACCCTCGCGTGCGCCCTCCGGTCCTCCCATCCCCTTCTAGCCCGACGAATCGGTCGATTGAGCAAGGCGCGGGTACGCACGCTGCGCCTGCACATGGATGGTCAGCAATCGAACCGGCCCGCGAATTCGGAGGCGTCTCCCAGGTGCGACCTGTCGATCCGGGAGTGGAAGACCGTTTCTCAGGCGTGCGCCGTGATCTGGCTGAGCGACGACTGCCCCCACTCCTTCCAGGGTCGATTGGTGGGCGAAGTCGAGGAGACCGAGCCGGCGTTGGCCGAAAAATTGGGGCGACTCGACGCGGGACAGGCGGCCACCCTCTACCACCGAGTCAAGAAGGGCAAACGCTGGTGTTCGTGATGCAGACACCCGAGAGCGATCACGAACCGTTCATCCCACCGGGCAGGATGCCTGGTTTCGAGGCCGACCGCACATCCATTACATGAGGTAATCGAGATGAAGTTGCGCTATTTCGTCGTCAACGGACAGGGCCAACTCCGAAAAGCACCCCAGGCGGCCGTACACGCCCTCTGGGACGGCGGCCTCGGGGCCACGGCGCTGGGCTGTCCGGCGTGCAACGAACTGCGTCTGGTCAGCGTCTTCTGCGACGACGACCTGATTCCCCAGAAGATGTACCTGCTCCGGTTGCCGCTGTCCAACGGGGTGTTCACGACCGAGAGTCGGCTGACCCTGCACCTTTTCACGCAGTCCGAATGCGTCACGCGGAAAGAGCTGACGAGCCACCACACGGCGGGGTGGCCCTGCGACTTCTTCCACCAACTCGCTGTGGTGTTGGATGTCCCTGTCGCGTCGCTGGAAATTCCGGCAGACATCGGCGGCCCCCTCTTCCTGGCCGCCGCTCAGGGCGTGACGCCTCGGGAGACGCTCCGGCAACTCTGCTAACGACCCATCGGGCCGGCAGCGCAGATGAGAGGTCACCATGCCGATCGAGGGTTCGTGCCTGCCGCGCTTCGCCCTGGTCCGCGAGGTCTTCGAGCGCAACTTCGCCGAGCGCGGCGAGGTCGGCGCGTCGGTCTGCGTCTACCACGACGGCGAGCCGGTCGTCGATCTGTGGGGTGGCCTGAGCAATCGGACGACCCGAGCGCCGTGGGAGCGGGATACGATCGGCCTCGTCTGGTCTGGCACCAAGGGGGCCGTCGCCTTCGCCGCGAACATCCTCGTCGCGCGCGGGGTAATCGACCTCGATGCGCCGGTAGCGAGTTATTGGCCCAAATTCGCAGCGAATGGCAAGGATGTGATCCCCGTCCGCTGGCTGCTCGACCACCAGGCGGGATTGCCGGCGATTCGCACGCCGATGACGCCCGGTACGCTCTACGACTGGGAGGCGGTGACGCGCATCCTGGCGGATGAATCACCCTTCTGGACGCCCGGCACCAGGCAAGGCTATCATGCCAACACGTTCGGCCACCTCGTCGGCGAGGTGATCCGCCGGGTAACGGGGTCCGACGTGGGGACGTTCTTCCGCGACGAGATCGCCGGGCCGCTCGGCCTCGACTTCCACCTCGGCTTGCCCGAGAGCGAGGAGCCGCGCGTCGCGCCGACGATTCGGCCCGACGCGCTTCGCCCCGGCGAGACGCCGTGGCGCTTCCTAGAAGCCGTCAACCGCGAGC
>JANXSH010000002.1 GCA_025356615.1 Planctomycetia bacterium
GTCGAGGCGCGAGGGGAACGGGTCGCCGCCCGCCTGGCGCGCGAAGTACGCGGCGACCGCGCGGTCATACGCCGCCGTCAGGGCGAAGGCGCTGCCGGAGAGCCGCTGCCGGGTGGCGAGCGTCGTGCCGCCGGCGTAGGAGCGCATCTCGTCGAGGACTTCGCCGTACTGCTCGGGAGACGTGACGACGGCGACATCGTGGTAGTTCTTGGCGGCCGACCGGACCATCGACGGGCCGCCGATGTCGATGTTCTCGATGATCTGCTCGTGCGTACTGCCCGCGCGGGCGACGGTCGCCCCGAACGGGTAGAGGTTGACGACGACGAGGTCGATCGGCACGATGCCGTGCGCCCGGACCGCCGCGACGTGTTCGGCGTCGTCGCGGACGTGCAGGATGCCGCCGTGGACGAGCGGATGGAGCGTCTTGACCCTGCCGTCGAGCATCTCGGGGAAGCCGGTCAACTCGGACACCTCGCGGACGGCGAGGCCGCCCTCGGCCAGCGCCTTTTGAGTGCCGCCGGTCGAGACGAGTTCGATGCCGAACGCGGCCAGCCCGCGCGCGAAGTCTAGCAGGTGGGTCTTGTCGGAGACGCTCAGCAAGGCGCGGCGAACGACGCGAACGGACATAGCGGTTTCCCTCGGCACGGGTAACGGAGTCAGGGGATATCGTATGAGCGGCTCCTGTGTGCGGCGCGTCGGCTCTTCTCTCTCGTCCTCGCGGTGAGTGTTACAGATTTGTGTGCAAAGACGTTCTTGGATTGGTGGGTATGGTAGGTGCCGCGAGCCGAGCGGCACCGGACAGGGGGTGAGCGAGACCGGCTTCGGAGTCCGTCGAGCCACCACTCCGGCTGCCTGAAGGAGTCGAAGGGAAGCAAAGTCATACACTCTCTTTAGGTTAGGGGGGTTAGGTCTTCGCAGCGAGTTCCCGTGCTCTTCAACAATGCCGAGGTAATATCCCTACCTCACCCTCTCATCCCAGGAGGCTCCGATGCGCCACCCACTCGAACCGCTCTCGTCGCAGGAGGTCCAGCAGGCCGTCCGCCTGTTGCGATCGCACGGCAAGGTCACAAGCTCGACGCGCTTCGTCAGCGTCAGCCTCCACGAGCCGCCGAAGGACCTCGTCCACGCGGGCAACGGAAAGGCGCTGCCGCGCCAGGCGTTCGTCGTCCTCTTCGACAACGCCACGAACACGGCCCACGAGGCGCTATTGTCGCTGGACGGCGAACAGGTCGTGTCGTTCCGCTCCCTGACCGGCGTCCAGCCGACGATGACCATCGACGAGCAGGTCGAGTGCGAGCAGGCCGTGTTGAGCAGCCCGGAGTTCAAGGCGGCGCTGAAGCGGCACACCGGCACCGACGACACGCGCCTCGTCATGGTCGATATCTGGTCGGCGGGCAACTACGGCTCGCCCGAGGAGAGTACCCGCCGACTCGCCAGGCCACTGTGCTTCCTTCGCACCGACCCCACCGACAACGGCTACGTCCGGCCCATCGAGGGGCTGCGTCCCGTCGTCGATCTGAACACGATGCAGGTGATCCGCATCGAAGAGTACGGCCAGTGGGCGATGCCGAGGGGGGAGGCCAACTACGCCGCCGCGCGCATGTCGAACTTCCGCGCGGGCATCCAGCCGCTCGAGATCACGCAACCCGCCGGGCCGAGCTTCCAGGTGGACGGCTACCAGGTGACGTGGCAGAACTGGTCGTTCGTCATCGGCTTCAACGCCCGCGAGGGGCTGACGCTACACCACGTCCGCTACCGCGATCAGGGGCGGGACCGTTCGATCCTCTACCGCGCCTCGCTCACCGAGATGGTCGTCCCGTATGGCGACCCCGGCCCGACGCAGCGCCGCAAGAACGCCTTCGACGTGGGCGAGTACGGCATGGGTGCGTGCGCCAACAGCTTGCAACTCGGCTGCGACTGCCTCGGACACATCCACTACTTCGACGCGAACCTCGTCACTAGTCGCGGCGAGCAGATGAAGATCCCCAACGCCATCTGCATGCACGAGGAGGACTTCGGCATCCTCTGGAAGCACACCGACCGGCGACTCGAGACGCCCGAGG
Organism: Planctomycetia bacterium; assembly: GCA_025356615.1. Taxonomy (GTDB): domain Bacteria; phylum Planctomycetota; class Planctomycetia; order Gemmatales; family Gemmataceae; genus JANXSH01. The sequence continues at coordinate 2,064 of JANXSH010000002.1, forward strand.
TGCGGCGCTCGCGGAGGTTGGTCATCTCGTCCGTCTCCACGGTCGAGAACTACGAATACGGCTTCTTCTGGTATCTCTACCAGGACGGCAACATCCAGCTCGAGATGAAGCTCACCGGCATCCTCTCGCTGGGAGCGTTCCCCGATGGCGAGAAGCCGGCCTTCGGCGCGCTGATCGCCCCGAACGTCTACGCGCCGAATCACCAGCACTTCTTCAACGTCCGCCTCGACTTCGACCTCGACGGGACCGACAACGTCGTCCAGCAAGTGGACGTGTTGCCCGACCCGGTCTCGGAGGCGAACCCCTACGAGAACGCCTTCCGCGCCCACGCTACGACCCTGGCGACGGAGAAGCAGGCGCGGGCGCACCTCAGTCTCGAGACGGGCCGCTCGTGGAAGATCCTCAACCCGTCGGTGAAGAACGCCGTCGGCGAGCCGGTCGCGTATCGCTTCCTGCCGGGCGACAATGCGTTCCCTTTCGCGTCGATGAACGCATGGTGGCGCAAGCGCGCGGGCTTCGTCAACCATCACGTCTGGGTCACGCCGTTCCGCGACGACGAGAAGTACGGCGCGGGCGATTACCCGAATCAGAGTACCGGCGGCGACGGCCTGACGCGCTGGACTGCGGAGGACCGTCCGATCGAGAACACCGACGTGGTGTTCTGGTACACGATGGGCCATACGCACTTGCCGAGGCCGGAGGACTACCCGGTGATGCCGACGGCGTACATCGGCTTCCTCCTTAAGCCGGCGGGGTTCTTCGACATGAACCCGGCGAATGATGTGCCGCCGTCGGCGAAGAAGGAGGCGAAGGGGGCGTGTTGTCAGTG
>JANXSH010000566.1 GCA_025356615.1 Planctomycetia bacterium
CGAGAGGGAGGATTCTAGCCCCCCTTCCGCGCTGAACCACGCGGCGAGGTCGCCGATGGGCATGGCGCAGAGATCGACGAGCGACTTGTCGCTGACGCGCACGGCTCGGGCCTGCGGGTTGAGGCGCTGCCCGTGGCACGAGGGGCAGCGCATGACGCGCATGTACTTCTCGAACTGCATGCGCCTCGGGCCGGCCGTGACTTTCTTGAACTGACTCAGCAGATCGGGAACGATGCCGGCCCAGGTGCCGCCGTGCTTCAACAGGCCGCCCTTCTGCTTCCACACATAAGTGATGTGCCGATCGCCCGCACCGTAGAGCAGCCAATTGCGATGCTGTTCGGGCAGCTTCTTCCAGGGCGTTTTGAGGTCGATGCCGAGCGTCTTCGCAACACCCTCGTAGGTGTGCCCACGCCATCGGCCCATGTCGCGCAGCGCGCCGACCAGCGGGATCGCTCCGGTCCAGAAACTCAGGTCGTGGTCGGGGATGAGCAAGTCGGGGTCGAAGTGGTAGCGCGTGCCGAGGCCGTCGCAGTCGAGGCACATGCCGTGAGGGCTGTTGAAACTGAACAGCTGTGGGCTGGGCGGCTCGTAGCTCTTGTTGCAGTGCGTGCAGGCGTAGTGGGCCGAGAAGAGGATGTCCTCGCCATCAGCCTCTTTATCAGGAGGCTCGATCGCGATGATGAGGTTGCCTTCGCCGAGCGCGAGCGCCTGCTCGACCGCCTCGGCGAGGCGCGGCCGACCGGACGGCTTGTTCTCCAATCGATCAACGACGATCTCGATGTGGTGCTTGATCTTGCGGTCGAGGCGCAGGTCGTCGGTGAGCCGGACGACCTCGCCATCGACCCGCGCGCGGACGAAGCCACGCCGCAGCATGTCGGCGAAGAGGTCCTTGTACTCGCCCTTCTGCCCTCGGATGACCGGCGCGAGGACGAGGAAGCGCGTGCCGGTCGGCATCGCGAGGATGCGCGCGACGATCTGCTCGCGCGTCTGGGCCGTGATTGGCCGGCCGCACACCGGGCAGTGCCCCAGGCCGACGCGGGCGTAGAGGACGCGGAGATAATCGTGGATCTCTGTGACGGTGCCGACGGTCGAGCGCGGGTTACGCCCGGCGGTCTTCTGCTGGATCGAGATGGACGGCGAGAGGCCGCCGAGAAAGTCCACGTCGGGCTTCTGCATCTGCCCCATGAACTGGCGGGCGTAGCTCGACAGCGACTCGACGTAGCGGCGCTGGCCCTCGGCGTAGAGCGTGTCGAACGCCAGGCTGCTCTTGCCGGAGCCGGACACGCCGGTGAAGACGATCAGCTGGTTGCGCGGCAGGTCGAGATCGACATCCCGGAGGTTGTGTTCGCGCGCGCCGCGCACGACGATAGTGGTGTTGTCCATAACATGGTCTTTCCTGGATGTTCGAGCATGAGAACGAGTTATGGACGGAGCCGGTACGGGGTTCATTTACAGTCCTGTACCATTATAGCCAAGCACTATACGAGAGTCCATCAGCGGATGCGATCGTAGGGTGGGTCGAGCGGAGCGAGGCCCACCAGAGCGCCACTCGTGTCAAGGGTAGGGGTGAAGCCGCTCTCATGCGTGGTGGGCCTCGCGTTGCTCGACCCACCCTACGGCCCCGCCTGGTTGCGGTCCGCGAGCAATCCCAACTCTCGGAGCTTGTAGCGGAGCGTGGAGCGGTTGAGGCCGAGGCGTTCGCTCGCCTGGCCTTGGTGCCCGTGCGTCTCCTCGAGGACGCGCGTGAAAAGTGCCCGCTCCACGATCTGGAGGACGCGGTCGTAGACGCCCGACGGGCACTCCTGCAACACCCGATCGATGAGCTTCATCAGTTCCAAAGGTGCCGGCGACTGGATCGAAGGGGGCGGAGGCGTGCCCCGCACCTGCGAGGGGAGGTCTTCCTCGAATACGATCGGCCCGGACGTGCGGAGCATCGCCTCCTTCAACACGCTCTGTAAATCGCGGACGTTGCCCGGCCAGGAGTAACGCCGCAGGCAGGCGAGAGCCTCCGCGTCGAACCCCTGGAGGGTGAGCTTCATCTCGCGGTTGAACCGGAAGAGGAAGTGCTGGGCCAGTTCGAGGATGTCCCCCTCCCGTTCGCGCAGCGGGGGGACGCGAACCGTGACCCCCTTGAGCCGGTAGTAGAGGTCGGCGCGGAAGGTTCCGGCGACGATGAGCTGCTCGAGATCCTGGTTGGTCGCCGCCAGGATGCGGACGTTCGTCTTGATGGACTCCGTGCCGCCGACCCGCTCGAACTGCTGCTCCTGCAACAGCCGGAGGATCTTGGCCTGCGAGGCCGACGGCATGTCGCCGATCTCGTCCAGGAAGATGGTCCCGCCGTTGACCTGCTCGAACTTGCCGATGCGCCTGCGGTCCGCGCCCGTGAACGAGCCTTTCTCGTGGCCGAACAACTCGCTCTCGACGAGGTTCTCGGGCAGGGCCGCGCAGTTGATCGCCAGGAACGGGCGGTCGCTGCGTCGGCTGTGGTGGTAGATGGCCCGCGCCACAAGTTCCTTCCCGGTCCCGCTCTCCCCCAGGATCAGGACGTTGATGTCCTGCCCCGCCACCCGGCCGATGGTCTTGCACATCTCCTGCATGACCGCGCTCCGACCGATGATCAGATCCATCGGCTCGGTGGCCGGCAGTACCGCAGGAACCTCCATGAGGCGGCCGGCCTCGAAGGCGCGACGGAGCAACGCGCGGAGCTGCTCGAAGTCGAGCGGCTTGACGAGGTAGTCGAACGCGCCCCGCTTCATGGCCTCGATCGCCGTCCGGGTGTTCCCGTGCGCGGTGATGAAGATGACGGGCAGCTTCGGGGCGGCCCGATGCACCTCCTCGAAGACGTCCATGCCCGAGCCGTCGGGTAGCTGTAAATCGATTACGACGACATCGGGGCGGAGCGAGGCGAACTGCTGCAACCCTTCCCGCACCGTGGAAGCCGTCGATACCTCCATCTCCTCGCTCCCGAACACGCGCCGGAACGAATACAGGACTCCCGGCTCGTCGTCAACGACCAGCAACTTGCCCATCCTCTGCCCCCCCCTTCTCGCGCGGGAGCGAGATCGTGAAACGCGCCCCTCCTTCGGGACGATTGTTCCCGGTCAACGTCCCCCCGTGATCCACCACGATGCGACGGCTGATGCTCAACCCCAGCCCCGTCCCCGTCTTCTTGGTGCTGGCGAAGGGCGTGAACAGCCTCTCCTCCACGACGGGGGAGATGCCGGCCCCCGTGTCGGTGACGGTCAGGCGGGCGGTTTCGTCCGGCTCCCGCCCCAGTGCGACGGAGAGGATTCCCCCGCGCGGCATCGCGTCGAGGGCGTTGAGGAACAGGTTGACGAGGACGCCGTTGACTTGATCCCGGTCGATCTCGACCCAAACGGGATCGGCGGGGAGGTCGATCTCGGGCCGGACGCCGACCTGGCGGATGCGGGTTTCGACCAGGTGAAGCGCCTGATGAACCTGGTCGCGCAAGTCCGTTCGTTCGCGGATCGGCTCCGAGGGCCGGGCGAAGTCGAGCAGGGCTTGGACCTTCTTCTCGAGCCTTCGGATCTCCGCGTGGATGAACTCCAGGTCTTCCAGCGAGAGCGAACGCGGCGAGCGCTGTTGGATCGCCGCCCCGACCAACAGTTTGATACCCGTCAGGGGGTTGCGGACCTCGTGGGCGATGCTCGCCGCCAGCTGCCCGATCGCCGCGAGTTGCTCCGTCCGGATCAGGTCGCGCTGCTGCTGTTGCGAGCGGCCCACCACGTCTTTTATCTTTTTTACCACCTGCTCGAGTTGTCGGTCGAGCTGGTCGCTGGTCCCCTCTCCCGTCAGGCTGACCAGCCCGGATTCCTGGTCGAGGTGGGCGCTGGCGTCCCGCAGATGGATGCGAAGGCGGGTGATCGATCGGCTCAACCCCCAGGCCGCGCCGAAGCCGCTGAGCAGCCCGCCGAGCGGCCCCAACACGCCCATCAAAAGGAACAGGGTTCGGCCCTGTTGTCCGAGGGACTGACTCTCCTGGGCCGTGGATTCCATCGCCTGGCCGTTGATGCGGAGGAGTTCTTCGCACGGGCCCATGAGGTGGTGGACCGGGTGGGCATCCGACCAGAGGAGCAGATCCTCGAGGGTGGCCCAATGAGGTTTGGTGCGATGTACCGCGTCCAGTTCGCGGCAATAGCGCTGAAATCCGACGGACACCTCTTCGAGGAGTTTCCGCTCCGCCGGAAGTTCGGCGAGGTCGTTCGCGCTGGCGAACGCCTGCTCGAACTGTCGCCGGTCTTCCTCGACCACACCGCGCCTCCGGGGGATCGGCTCGATCAGCATGAGGACGCTGTGGAAGCGAAACTGGCGTAGACGGATCTCCATTTCTAGCGCGGCCTGGAGCTTACGGACGTTCGTCGAGATGATGCGGGCACGGTTCTCCTGGAGGCGGTTGATGGACCACACCCCAAGGAAACTGAACCCCAGGAACACGAACCCGACCAGGGTGAAGGGCAACGTCACCTGAAGGAGGATACGCCTTGTGTTCGTCATTCCAGCCCACTCCTACCGAATTGCCTGCCGGCGTGTCCCAGACACCCTCCAACACCTCCAGGGTATCAGAGTAGGGACGATTCTGCTCGTGTTCCTTTCCCATCGACTCTCGCATCGATCGGGAGGCCAGGACAGAGATTGCTTCTGCATGGCGAAAATATCCCCGGCATGGGGTATTTTACGCCACGCTCGATGGGGAATGCGAAGTGCGTCCCCGGCATTCATGCCGGGGAACCATGCCGGTTGCCTCCCTCTCTACCCTTGGGTAGATACCTATACCTGCAAGGAGAGGGGGTTGGGGTGGGGTCCGCCGCTCACCGACCTAAGCTCATTCCTTGCCGAGGGATTACGCGCTGTCCATCCATTTCCCCGCCCTCTGGCATAAAAGGTGCTTTACCTGATACACTGAATCCACCCGGTTGGTGTCCGAACGACGAGCCAGCCTTAGTTCATCTTCCGATCCCCAACTATCGGTGAGGTCCTCGATGACCCGATTCCAGACTACCTCCGTCCGTCAATGGGTCCTCCTATCCGTCACCCTCGGCGTGGTGATCGTGGGTGCCGGGTTCTACTATTCCCAGACCTTTTCCTCGGCTGCGGACCTCGCCGAAGGGGGCGAAGAAAACACGGACGCCTCCACCGCCGATGAGATTCGTGTCGATGTCGTCAAGCCAACGCTGGGGGAGATGGACCGGATCACGGTCCAGATCGGCACGGTCCAATCCTACGAGGTGGTGAACCTCTTCTCCCGCGTGCCCGGATTCTTGGAGAGCCAGAAGGTAGACATCGGCGACCGCGTCACGAAGGGGCAAGTGCTCGCCGTTATCGATGTGCCTGAACTGGAAACGGAACTGGAACGACGCGCGGCGGGCATCGAGCAGGCCGAGGCCCGAGTCAAGCAGATGGAAGCACGCATCCGAAGCGCGAAGGCGGACTCGAAGGCCGTCAAGGCCACCAAGAAGCAGGCCGTGGCCACCTTTCGGAGGGCGGGGGCAATGCTTCGTTTGCGCGAGTCGCAGTACGATCGCATGAAGAAGCTCTTCGCCACGGACAGCATCGCCGAGAAGTTGGTGGATGAGAAACACGAAGCACGAGACGCCGCCGCCGAGGTGGAGAGTGCCGCCGAGGCGGCCATCGAGACCACAGAAGCTCAGATCGAGGCCTCCGTGGCCAAGATCCATACCGTCGAGGCGGACCTCATCGAGGCCAAGGCCGAGGTTCGCTTGGCCGAGGCCGAGCTATCCAAGGCCAAGGCGCTGGTCGGCTTCGCCACGATTCGCGCGCCGTTCGACGGGGTCGTCACGCAGCGAAACTTGTTCGTCAAAGACTTCGTCCGGGCGGCGGATTCGGGCGTCTCGGTCCCCCTCCTGCGGGTGGAACGGACCGACAAGGTGCGCGTCGTCGTCCAGATCCCCGACCGCGACTCGCCCTACGCCAACGTGGGCGATCCCGCCACGGTCGAAATCGACGCCTTGCCGGGCGAACGGTTCTCTGGAGCCATCTCACGCATCGCCGACTCGGAGGACCAGCAAACCCGGCTGATGCGCGTCGAGATCGACCTGCCCAACCCCAAAGGCAGAATCCACCAGGGCATGTTCGGCCGAACGACCATCCTCCTCGACCGCATCAAGACGCCGTCGATCCTTTCGTCTTGCCTGGTGGGAAAGACGCACGAGGGCAAAGGCTCCGTGTACGTCGTCCGCGATGGCCATGTCCACCTTACTCCGGTAGTAATCGGCCAAGACAACGGCGTGCGCGTGGGCATCCTGCTCGGGCTTACCGGCAAGGAGCAGGTGGTACGTCGCCCCCCGAGTGCCCTCAGCGACGGGGCCGCTGTCCTCGTCTCTCAGCCTGCGGCCACCCAGCCAGCTAGCCATTGACCAGAATTACCTTTTACCCTGACAAGCGAGAGGACATCTGTCCTCTCGCTTGTCGTGTTGATATCCTCTCGTCCCTCCACGTCGCAAAACAGGGGATTCCGCCGCATGAATGGATTGATCCGCTTCTCTCTCAACAATTACTATGCCGTCGTGGTCATCGTGTTGACCATCGTCCTGATTGGCGCGCTGACCACGGTGATGATCCCAATCGACATCCTGCCGCCGTTCAAGAGTCCCGCCGTCCAGGTTCTCACCTTCTACGGTGGCATGCCGGCGGCCGCCATCGAAAATGACATCACCAACCGGATGGAGCGCTGGACCGGCCAGGCACCGGGCAAGATGCGCCAGGAGTCGCGGTCGATCATCGGGGCCAGCATCGTCCGCAACTACTACAACGACGACATCGACCCCAACGGGGCGCTCACGCAGGTCAACTCTCTGGCTTCGGCGGCCATCCCCAACCTCCCACCCGGCACGCTACCGCCCGTCATCCTGCCCTTCGACCCCACCGGGACCACCCCCGTCTGCATCGTCGCCCTCGACAGCGAGACGCAGGGCGAGTCGATCCTCTACGACACCGGACGTTACGAAGTCCGCAACATGATCATGCTGGTGAAAGGCGCGGTGGCCCCCGTTGTCTACGGAGGCAAACTGCGCGCGGTGCTGGCGTACATGGACCGCACCAAGATGGAATCCCAGAACCTGTCACCCCAGGATCTGATGGACGCCATCGACAAGAACAACATCTTCCTGCCGACCGGGGCCGCCAAGTTCGGTCGCATCGACTACGCCCTCGACTCGAACTCTATGTACGAGTCGGTCGATCGCATGGGGGACATCCCGGTCAAGCGGCAGAGGGGAAAGACCGTCTTCCTCCGTCAAGTCGCCACGCCCAAGGATTCCAACCTGATCCAGACGAACGTCGTCCGTATCAACGGGCGGCGTCAAGTCTACATTCCGGTATACCGGCAAATGGGATCCAGCACGCTCAGCGTGGTAGAGGGACTCAAGGCGGCAGTCCCGGACATGAAGAACAAGTTGACCCGCCCCGGCATCGACCTCAAGGTCGTCATGGACCAGTCGATCTACGTTCGTCACTCGATTTCCAGCCTGGTCGAGGAGGGCGTCCTCGGGGCCGTGCTGTGTTCGCTGGTCATCTTCCTGTTCCTGGGGGAGTGGCGGATGACGCTCATCGCGGTGCTGACCATCCCGGTGGCCGTGCTGGCCGCGCTGACTTGCCTCTACTACTCGGGCAACACGCTCAACATCATGACCCTGGCGGGCCTCTCCCTCGCCATCGGCCCGCTAGTGGACAGTGCCATCATCTGTCTGGAAAACACACACCGTCACCTCGGCCTGGGGGCCAAGCCCAAGGAGGCGGCGTTCTTCGGGGCCAGCGAGGTCGCCCTCCCCGAACTGGTAGCGAGCTGCTGCACCTTGCTGGTATTGGCCCCCCTGGCCCTGATGCCGGGGATGGGGGCGTTCCTCTTCCGGCCCATGGCCCTGGCCGTCACCTTCTCCATGATCGCGGCCTACCTGCTGTCGCGGTCCCTCGTCCCGTCCCTGTGCGGCCTGTGGCTGCGCCCCCACGCCGCCCACCCCGGCGATGTCCACGGTGCTGACCACGGCCACCGCAACCCGCATGACGTGAGCATGTTCGCGCGGATCTTCGCCCGCTGGGAGGCGATCATCAACCTGTGCATCGGCGGATACGTCCGCGTGCTGGTGGGCTTCGTGCTGCGTCGTCGCCTCCTGGTCATCGGGGCCGCCGTCGGACTGCTCCTGCTGGTCGTCATCGGGCTTGGCTCCAGACTTCGCCGTGAATTCTTCCCGGAAGTCGATGCGGGAGCCTTCGAGATGTATGTGCGGGCACGCACGGGAACCCGCATCGAGGAGACCGAAAAACGCATCGTAGAGGTCGAGAAGTTCGTCCGCAAACAACTGGGCGACGATCTGGAACTCGTCATCAGCGAGATCGGCGTCGTCGCCGACTGGTCTGCGGCCTACACGCCCAACTCCGGTCCCATGGACGCGGTCCTCAAGATCCAACTCAAGCATGATCGGCACAAATCCGCACAGGAATACGTCCACCTGTTGAGGACCGGCTTCGCCGACCCGACCCTGGTCGGCGACCCGGACTACAGGAACCCGTCCGAGTTCTCCGACCTTGAGTTCGGCTTCGACGCGGGCGGCATGATCCGCAGCGCCATGAACGAGGGCAAGTCCACCCCCATCAACGTGCGCATCACGGGCCGGAATCAACTGAAGGCGCACCAGGTGGCCTCGGCCATCCAGCAGGAAGTGCGCCAGATCAAGGGCGTGGTCGATTGCCAGATCATGCAGCGCCTCGACTACCCCCAGTACGTCATCGAGGTGGACCAGGCCAAGGCCGCCGAGTTGGGGCTGGCGCAGGTGGATGTCATGAAGAACCTCGTCGCCGCTCTCAATTCCAGCATCCAGTACAACAAGAAGAACTTCTGGATCGACCCGATCAGCCACAACCAGTATTTCGTGGGCGTGGCGTATCCGGAGGAGGATATCAAGTCCGTCGAGGATATCCTCGACGTGCCGATCACGAGTACGGCGCAGCGCCGGAGCATCCCCCTGCGCAACATGGCCACTGTACGGCGAACGGAAGTGCCGGCCGAAGTCACGCACCAGGAGACGGAACCCACCATCGACCTGGTCATGGGCGTGCATGGACGCGACCTGGGGCACGTCGCCGACGACGTTACCAAAGTGGTCAAGCGCTTCGGCCAGAAGGCCAAGCGCGGGGAGTGGATCCCCTACGACCCGACCTCGCCTGAAAAGAAGCTCATGACGGGCAGCAAGATCGTCGTCAGTGGCGAATACTCACGCATGCAAGACACGTTCCGCAACCTCGGCATCGGCCTCGTACTTGCTTCGGTGCTGATCTACTTCCTCATGGTCGCGCTGTTCAAGTCCTGGCTCATCCCCCTCGTGATCCTCTCGGCGGTGCCCGTCGGCCTCGTGGGTGTGGTGGTGATCCTCTTCGTGACAGGAACGGCGATCAACGTTCAGTCCCTCCTGGGGGTCATCTTCATGGTCGGGATCGTCGTGTCCAACACGGTGTTGCTGATCGACTTCGCCCAGAACCTGCGCAAGGAGGAGAAGCTGGAGCCGACTGCGGCCATCATCAAGGCGGCGTCGGTGCGTGTGCGGCCCGTGGTGATGACCGCCCTGGCGGCGTTCTTCGCTCTGCTGCCGATGGCCCTGGGGCTGGCACGCGGCAGCGAGGCGAACACGCCCCTGGGGCGATCGGTCATCGGCGGTCTGGTCGCAGGGCTGGTAACAACCCTGTTCGTCGTGCCCGCGTTGTTCTCCCTTGTCGTTCGCGACAGTGGCCAGCCCGACGAAGGCGATTTCCACGAACCGGCCTTTCCCTCGCATCGGCTGCCGACGCCACCGGAGACTCCGGCGGGGAATGAGGGCATCCTGGCTCTGGAACCTGCCCATTGAACGGTCGTAGCGGATTTGCCGAATGCGCGGCGTCTGCTGTGTCGATATTACCTCGGTATGGACGCAGATCGCTCCGGGGCGTTGGGAAGACCTAACCCCCTAACCCCCTTCCCTAAAAGGAAGGGGGGATCGGAGGCGAACCAGAGACGCGACGGTCCGGTCTGGCTCCCCCTCTCCGTTCAGGCACTGGTATCTACACAAAGGAAAGGTGAAGCCGGTGAGAGACCGACCCCACCCCCCAGCCCCCTCCCCTAAAGGGGAGGGGGAGCAAG
>JANXSH010000017.1 GCA_025356615.1 Planctomycetia bacterium
CACCAAGATCGACGGCGAACAGTTCAGCGAGACACTCGCCAAGACAGCCCTGGATGAATAGCCAAAACCAGGGCGTTTACACGCCCCGCTCGCCGACTCCTCGCTCACACCAGTTCGCGCAGCGGCTCGTGGTCGCTGAGGTGTTGCGGGCGACCCGTCGGGTCGAGGATGAACGACTTCGTCACGTCCAGCCCGAGGTTGTTGTACATGGTCGCGAAGACTTCGCCGAACTGTACGGGGCGATTGTTGGCGCGTTCGCCGAGGCGGTTCGTCGAGCCGATCGCCTGGCCGGTCTTCATGCCGCCCCCGGCGAGGAGGGCGCAGCTGACCAGCGGCCAGTGGTCTCGGCCACTGTCCTTGTTGATGCGCGGCGTGCGGCCGAACTCGCCCCACACGACGACGGTGGTGTCGTCGAGCATGCCGCGAACGTCGAGGTCGTCGATCAGGGCGGTGAGCGCCTGGTCGAGCTTGCCGCCGTGGTCGCGGACGAGGTCGAAGTTCTTGCCGTGGCTGTCCCACCGTCCGTAGGAGAGCGTGACGCAGCGGGCACCGGCCTCGACGAGTCGGCGGGCGACGAGGAATTGCTCGTTGACCGTCGGAGCGCCGTCGTACTGGAACTGGTACGGCTTGCCGTCGCCGTAGCGCTCGCGGACGCGGGGGTCTTCTTTGGACAGGTCGAGCGCCTCGACGAGTTTGCTGGAGGTGAGGACGCCGAGCGCCTTTTCGGTAATCGTGTCGATCGCTTGGAGGTCGCCCTTGGTGTCGATGTCCTTCCGAAGACTGTCGAAGCTGGTGAGCATGCGCTTTCGGTCGCCGAGCTTCTCGATCGACGCCCCCTTGAGGCGGAGGTTGGACATGCCCTCGCCGTCGGGCTTGAACGGCGTGTGCGCCAGGCCGAGGAACCCGGCGGTGCCGGGGTCGGACCAGGGCGCGTGGGCCGTGCGAGCCGACAGGCCGACGAACGGCGGGACGGAGGGATCGACCGGCCCCTTGATCTTGGACAGCACCGCGCCCATGCTGGGCCGACCGCCCATCGCCATGAGCGAGTTGTGGGGCCAGCCGGACAGGCACATGATGGCGTCGTGGCGGTCCGGGGCACCGACGAGACTGCGGATGGCGACGCACTTGTCCATGCGGGCGGCGATCTTCGGGAAGCACTCGCCGATCTGGATGCCGGGCACCTTGGTGCTGATCGGCTTGAAGGGGCCGCGAATGTCCGCAGGCGCTTCGGTCTTGATCTCCCACATATCTTGGTGGGGCGGGCCACCACCGAGGAACACCATGATAACCGACTTGTGGCGTGTGCCGGGCTTGACCCCGCTCGCCGCTTCGGCGCGGAAGACATCGGCGAGTGTCAGGGCACCGGCCCCAACTCCGAGGGCACCAATACGAAGGAATCCACGACGGCTGATGCCGTCACAGGAACGACGAGTCGCGTTCTGACCGGAGATGGTAATCATGCTTCCGCCTGCTCCCATGCTGGGGAAACGGGGATGGATACGCCGAAGGAGGGACGCCCCGAAGGGCGCAGGGTGGCTGTAGTAGTATAGGCTAAGACTTCGCCGCTGGGGTGTCAAGCAAGAAATAAGGCGAGAGGGCAATGGGTGTGAGCTTCTCGAAAGTTGGTGCATTTTTTGTACACCAAACGGGAGACCCTTGTTTTACTGAGAAATCCACCTCCGCTATTCGAGATCCACCCATGAAGGAAGCCCTCTCGTCTGCCCAAGAAGTCGAGGCCCGTGAGTTGGCCCAAGCCATCGCCGCAGCCGCCGAGTCTGACCTCCCCGAGATCGCCCGCACCCTGGTCGGCTCCACTCCTGCCACCCTGTTCGGTGCTAACGAGTTCGAGGTCCGTGACATCATCCTCCGCGTCGCCGCCAAGGCCTACGAGCAGCACCTCGCTCAAAAAATCTAGGCGGGCAAACCTAGCTCGAGGAGTCGTTTTTCCAGTTGGCCGAGGTAGGCGACGGGGTCTTTGCGAAAGCGCCGCTGCTTCCGCCTCGCCTCCTGGCGGCGTTCCAACTCCGCACGCATTCGACGCCACTCCTCGAGCCCAGCCGGTCCCAGCGGCAACTCCGTGCCGGGCTCCAGTCGCGTCAGCAATCCCGACACCAGCCGCACCGACCCTCGAACCACCAGGCCCGGCGACGCCTGCTTGCGACCACTGGCCCGTCGCTCGTTATAGCGACAGCTGCCGAACAACTGCTCCGGGTCGTCGTTCGCGCGCGGCACGCCCGACGACCCGTGGCGGCCGAACAGGCCGGCCCAGTAACTCCGCGTCACTTTCGCGAAATGACGCAGGGGCGAGGCCAACTCCGCGTCGCGCCGCGCCGCCCGCGGCATCCCACGCAACGAGTCCCGCAACCGCCGACGGATCTCCGAGCCGCTCCGGCCCGCCTCGTTACCCAGCAACTGGGCCACGCGCCAGACCCAGCGATATGCCCGCGGGACCGACGGCCACAGCGACTCCGTTTCGGTCAGACCTTCGACCACGATCCGATGCAGCCGCGCCGACCGGGCCGGCAACGCGCCACGCCAGCGGAGGCGTTCCAGGCTGGCTCGGATCGCCCGTAGCCGCTCCAACGACTTCAGGCCCGATGCCACCAGCGGCGGACGGCCGTCGTCGGTCGACGCGCCGCGGACCGCCGCGCAATAGCCTCTCACGACTCCCGACTCCTCGTCGGCGTCGGCCTCGACTTCCCGCTCGATCTTTCGGACGCCGCGCACCCGCTCCTTCCGTTCCTCCTTGGCGTGGCGGTCGGCCTCGTAGATCGGTTTGGCCGCCCCGCGCGAGTAGTGGAAGTGGCACGGCCGGTGCGTGGCGTCCGGCAGGGCCTCCTTCACGGCCTTACGGATGGAATGCTGGCCGTCGGAGACGACGGCGGTGAGGGGGATGGGCAAGGCGTCGCGGACCTCGGCCAGCAGGGCGGCCAGGTCGTATCGGGTGGCCGAGAGCAGGCTGCGGGCCAGGAGGACTCGGCCACCCACGCAGTCGCGCAACACCCAGAGGATCTCGTGCCCGGCATCGGGCGGGAGGCCGTCGATGGCCAGGACGACGCGGCCTTGCCCGGCCAACTGCCGGCGGAGTCGGTCGGGATCGGTGGCGTGCGGCGTGCGGAGTTCGTCGTAGCGATCCAGCAGGTTGGTGACCGTGCGCTGGGCCAGGGTCAGGCCGCGTCGGACCAACTCCTGATGGATCTCCGTCGTGGAGCGGTGGTCGGCGTGGCGGAGTCGTCCGACGAGGGCCAGGCCGTCGAGCCCGGACTCGTGGTGCGGCAGGGCCAGGCGCCCCTCGGCCTCGGGCCGGTAGGGCCGGAGGAATAGAGGGCAGTCGAGGTTGTGGCGGCGTCGGACCCGCAGGGCGAGTCGGAGGACGCCGTCGAGCCGGGAGACGGTGCGGAAGTTGGTGTAATCGGCGCGGGTAGGGCGCTGGCAATGCGGGCAAGCGACCGTGACGGGCGCCAGAGTTTGGGACGGGGTTGGGTGAGGTCTTGATGTCCGGCGTGCCATGAGGGGAGCCTCCTTTCCTGAAGCTTTCTACCTTCATTTTACGCCTTCGAGTCAAGTTTGCCGGCCTAGTTTTTTTTCGAGTCGTCTTGGAGTTGGGCGATTTCGAAATGGGCCTGCACGAGGTCTGCTTGGGAGCGTTCGAGCTGAAGTTGGAGCTCCCGGACTTTCGGCTCGGCTGCCAAGGCGCGGTCCTCCCAGCGTTTTCGACTGTGGGAGAGATCGCGGCTGCGGATCTTCTCTTCGTGTAA
>JANXSH010000027.1 GCA_025356615.1 Planctomycetia bacterium
TTCGACGCCCTCCTTCAGTCGCAGTTCGCGGGCCAGCATCAGGCCCATATGAGCCTCCGACTCGCCGAGTTCCTGACCGACGGCCTTGACCAGCGCCTTCCGCAGCACTCGCTTGATCTGCTCGTCGATCTCGTCCGTCGCGTCGAGGGACCGGGCGAGGTGATGGACCCGAACGATGGTCGTAATCTGCGACGGCGTGCCCTGGAGCGATTTCGCGTGACGGTGGAGGGCGGGCTTGACGAGTTCGGCGACCCGGTCCACCTTTACCCTCAGCGCGAGGTCACACGCATACATCAGGGGCTCCAGGGCGTCCGGGTCTTCCAGGGCGGCCAGGAGTCGCTTGCGGACGGCGGGAATCAGCAACCCCTCCCGCGCTTCCGTCAGATGGAGGAGGTTCGTCAATTCGATCGCCTCGTCGATGGAGCGGAATTGGTCCTCCTTGGTCCCCAGTTTCGTGAGGAGCTTGCACGCGGCGGTATCGAGTGCGTCCGTTAGTTTGGGCTTGTTGACACTTTTGCACAGTTCATGGATGTCGTCGAAATGATTTCTCGAGAACATCTCCTCGTCGAGTCGTCGAATCAGTTGCTCGGCCACGGGTTCGAAGACGGCGGTAAGGGTCTCCTGCATCCCCAGGTGTTTCAGGATGGAGACGATCTCCGGGGTGCGCTTCTTGTCGAAAGGTTTTGCCCCGACCTCGCGTGCCCGTTTTCGGATCGCCTTCCGCACCCGCTCAGGCACTTCTTTCTGGATTCCGAGTTCCTCGATCGCTGCGGCGACGCGCAACAACTTCTCGAAGTCTGGCGTAGGCGCGAGCGCCCCGTCGAGCAACCGCAAGGCGGCGGGCTTGAGGATGTCGTCGCGCACGTCCTCGAGGCCGAGGTCTCGCGCCTGGTCGGCCGATGTGTAGAGCCCGAACGGATGGGCACCCGGCCCGGCGAAGAACTGCACGACGAGCCGACGAAAGGCCGGGTCGGCTCGGAGGTGGCGATACACGACGGGCCGATAGAGCGGCCTGGAAGTGTCGTAGCCGCTCGTTTTGTCGTCTTTCGGGATCGACATCGCGAGCAGCAACCCCAGGGCGATTTCGCCGACGCCGGAATCGGTGGCGGCTTTCGCCTGGACCTCGGTGATTCGTTTGTTCAGTGCCGACTCCCATCTGTGGTCGATTCGGACCGCCGGGTCGCAGCCGCCTTGCACCCACTCGAGGACGACGCGGTCCGCCTTGTAGACCTCAACGTAGAGTAGCCGGGCCGCGACATCCGCCCCGGCCAGTTCGCGGAACTTGCCCCATCCGGGTAGAGGCGGCGTGAACGTGTCCTTGCCGTCTATCAGCGCCTGGAGCCTCGGCTCCAGCGCGGGCCGGTCGAACTGCGCCAGCAACCGCGTACAGCGGCGGCGGACCTCCGCGTCTCGTCCCTTCCGGCCCTCGCGCAGGGCGGGGACGGACGCCTTGCCCAGGAACGCCAGCAGCCTCGAGGCCCGCTCGCGCGTCTCGTAGGCGTCCGCCCCGAGTTGGCGGACGAGCGCCGGGGCGTCTGCGGCGCTCGTCACGGACGGCGGCGCGACGCCGACCGCGTTCGCGGCGAGGCACGGCACCAGGAGCCAGGCGAGCGTCTTCATGGTCGGGTATCCTGTCGGGTCGCTACTTCTGCTGGTCGCGCTCCTCGCGCAAGCGCATCGTCTGACGCTGGATCATCGCGCGGCGGTCGGCCTGGAGCTTGCGGAACTGTTGCAGGGCGTGGCGGCGAGTGGACCACAGGTCCACCGCGGCGATGCCGACGACGACCAGGAGCAGAAGCAGGATGGCGACCCACGAGCCGCCCCAGACGCGGAGCATCAGGCGCTGGTCCGGCGGCAGCTCGGTCGCCGGGATCTTCATGAAGTCCGGGTCGAAAAGCGAAAGGGCGCTGGCGAGGAGCAGGCCGAGCAGCAGCGTCAGCCCGCAGGACACGAGCCGACGATACGCCATGCGGCGCTCGTACCGGGCCTCCTCACTCGGGAGAGTCGCGGCGCGGAGTCGGCGCAAGACGACCCACTGCCGCCAGCCGAAATAGCTGGACAGCAGTAGGAGGACCGCGACCAGGAGCGAACCGAAGACGATTTCGGACCAATCCACGGGGAGGCTCCTCCGATCATTTGGCCCGCTGCAACCAGACCGAACACACCCTGGCGACCTGCGTCATCGTGGCGGCGGAGCAGTTCTTGGGCAGGTCCGTCAACAAGTGCCAGTGCGGATAGTCGAAGTCGATGATGTCGATGGCCGGGATCCCCGCCGCGTTGAGCGGGATGTGGTCGTCCTCGACGGCGAACCGGCTGTACTTGTCCTGGAACGCCGCACACTTCAACTCGGCAGCGATGGCCCAGACCTCCTTGGTGAGTTTGCCCGCCTTGATCGCCGAGTTCTGTTCGATGGGGAAGGTCGCCCCCTTGCCCGCGATCATGTCGAGGAGGATCGCGCCCTTGTACTCCGTCTTGCGCCGGACCTTGCGGTACTCGGCGGCAAAGTGTTTCGACCCGAAGAAGTATTCGTCCTTCTTGGGGTCGAGGATGTACTCCTCCCCGTCGAAGAAGACGAAATCGACGCCGACGGTCGTCTCGAGATCCTTCATGTGGTGCCCCAGCTCCATGAGCAGAGCGACCCCCGAGCCGCCGTCGTTGGCGCTGACGAAGGGGTCGTTCCAGCGGCGCGGGTTCGCCTCCTGGTCGGCGATGGGGCGCGTGTCGTAGTGCGAGCAGAGGATGACGCGCCGGTCGCGGTCGGGGTGGTACGACACGATCATGTTGGCCATATCGACGGGCTTCTTCGCCGTCTTCTGTTTCTTGCTGAACTTCTGGTAAGCAACCTTGGCCCCGAGATCCTCGAAGTGCTTCGCGATCATCTTCTGCTGCTCGGCCATGCCCTCGGACCCGCTGACGCGCGGCCCGATCTTGCAGACCGCCTCGAGGTAGCCCATGACGCGCTTGGCGTCGATCTCGACGACCTTCTCGACGGCCCCCGC
>JANXSH010000041.1 GCA_025356615.1 Planctomycetia bacterium
CCCGCGAGATACGTCGCGTCGGGTGCCAGTTCGCCCTGGGGCTTCTCCCCGAGCTGGGCGAGGAGCGTCTTGGTCGCGTCGGCATACTGCTCGCGCCGGACCTGCACCTGGGCGAGGCGATAGTGTAGTTTCTCGCGCAGCCCCGCTTCCTTCGCCTTCTTCAGCCCGTCCGCATAGGCCGTTGCTGCGTCGGGCAGCTGCTTGGCCTCCTCGTGGAACTCGCCGACCCGGAACCACGCCTCCGGTGCGAGCGGGCCGTCGGGGGATCGGGTCGCCAACTTTCGGAACGCCTCGGCGGCTTCCTTACCCTTTTTCGCCAGCAGAAGGCTATGGCCCATCTCGTAGTAGACCTGGTCGGCACGCTCGTAGTCGGGCTTCTCCGCGAGGAGCTTCGCCAACGTCGCGGCAGCCTCGCCGTGCTGCTTCGAGGCCGACTGACACAGGGCCAGCGTGTAGCGCGCATCGAGCGCGTCCTTCGCGGAAGGGTTCGACGAGAGGAACGCGGTCAGGTCTTTCGCCGCCAGGTCGTGTTGCTTCGACTGCTGGTACGCGAGTGCCCGTTTGAATCGGACGCGCGGCGTGAGCCGATCGTTCGGGAAGGCGTCGAGGTGCCTGCCGAAGGCCAGGATCGCGCGGGCGTCGTCCCGTTTCGCCGACCAGGCGAGGCCGATCGCGTAGAGCGCCTGGGAGCCTGCCTCGCCCTTGGGGGAGAGCGTCAAGGCTTGCTCGTAGAGGGTGATCGCCTCGTCGTATTTCTTCTGCTCCTGGGCGAGTTCCCCGAGTCGATAGAGTGCGTGGGCGCGAAGGGGACTCTTCGGGTACTCGGTCTGGAGGCGATTGAGTTGCGTCGTTGTCTCGGCAGTCTTCTTCTGCGCGTGCAGGCTCCCGGCGAGCGCCAGCAACACCTCGTCACCACGCTCCCAGCCGGGCTTGACCTGGAGCGCCTTCTGGAGCGAGGCGACGGCCAACGCGGGCTGACCCGCTTCGTGTTGGCAGCGCCCGATCAGGAGGTGAGTCTCGGCCACCAGCGCGGGGGTTTGCACCTCCTTGGCCGACTCGGTGAGGGAGGTGATGGCCTCGGGGTACTTCTTCGCCATCAAGAGGCACAGTCCGATCCGCACCCGCCCCTCGGCGGCGTGCTTGTGGCGCGGGTACTCGGCGACCAGGCGGCGGAAGAGCGTTTCCGCCTTCGCGGGGGCCGGGATGGCGGCCCCGAGATAGGCTTCGCCGCCGATGAACAGGACATCGGGCGTCAGTTCGTGCCTGGGGAACGCCTTCAGGAATGCCTCCGCCTGTGACTGGGCATTCCCATAGTCCTGCGTCCCCAGCGCGGCGAGGGCGGCCATGTACGTCGCCCGGCGGGCGAGTTCGTGCTGGGGGTACTTCCGCGCGAACTCCGTAAAGAGGCCGACGGTCTCCTTCCGGCGTCCGGGCTGCTCGTACAAAGCGTTGACGCGGGTGAACGCCAACTCCGGGAGGAAGGGACTCTTGGGGTAGTCGCTGATGGCCCGATCCAAGATGGCGAGGGCGTCCCCCGGCTTCTTCAGCTTCAGAAGCGTCTGACCCGACCAGTAGGCCGCATCGGGGGCGTCGTCGAACTTCCTTGTCAGCGCAGAGGTTAGCGCCGATTGAGCGCGGGGCAAGTCGTTGGCCTGATACCAGCACTTGCCCGCCGCGAGCAAGGCGGGGCCGATGCGTGCGCTGGCGGGGAACCTCTTCGGCAGGGTCTCATACAGGGCCGCGGCCTGAGCGAACTGCTTCCGCTCGTGGTCGCATCGTGCCCGCTGCATCAGGGCGAAGTCGGCGAGGGGGAAGTCGGCCTGGGCGGCGGACGTATCGAAGAGCTTCGCCGCCTCGACATAGTTCTTCTCTTTCAGCAGCGACATCCCCAGCCGTAACCGGCACTCGGCGGCGAGTTTGTCCTTCGGATGCTTGTCGATGAACGCCCGGAACGTCGCCGCCGCCTCCCGGTCCTGCCCGGCCTCCTGCTGCGCGGTGCCCAGCGCGTAGTAGGCGTCGGGGGCCATGTCGGCGGAGGGGTGGTCCGCGATCACCTTGCGGTACAGGGCGACGGCCCCGGCGAGGTCGCCGGCGCGGTAGAGACATTCGCCCTGATAGTAGAGGGCCGACGCGACTCGTTTGCTCTTGGGGGTGCGGGCAGGAACCTCGGCGAAGGCGCGGGCGGCCGTCCGCAGGTCGTCGGCTTTCTGAGATGTCAGTCCGACGTTGTAGAGGGCGAGGCCGAGGTTGAACTGAGCGGCGTCGCGCGACTCGGACTTGGGGAACTTCTCGAGGAGCGACTGGAACGTCTTGGCCGCCTTCGCGGGCTGCTTGTCGTGGAGCTGGCACGCGCCGAGGTGGTGGTAGGCGTTGGGTACTCGCGAGTCCTTCGGGTAGGTCTCGAGGAACCGCTGCCACCGGGTCGCCGCCTGGGCGTAGAGCATCTTGGCCTGGAGGCCCGAGGCCACGGCGTACTCGCGCGTCGCCGCCGGGTCCGGCTTGTCTTCTCGCGCCAGCGCTGGCATCGCCGTGAGCAGGATGGCGAAGGCGAGCCACAATTTAAGCAATAATTGGGGGGAAGGAGCCATGATGTCACCTCTTCAGCGGGGGGAGGCAGACGCAGGCGAAGGCGCTCGCGGGGCTTCTCGGGAAGAGAACAGGGGTGGGCACGCCGTGGGTCGGCCACGATCGACGCCTGGCCGAACGCGGTAGTCGAATTCTATCAAAAGGGGACACGTTCGCAAGCCGATCGCAGGGAATCGTCAACCCGTCGAGCACCGAGTGTCCAAGGACCATCCTACTCCACGACGACCAGCGGTTTTCCCAAGACTTCCATAAGCGGCGTGACGCCGAGCCCTGGCGCGGCGGAGGCGGCCATCCGGCCGTTGACCCGTCGCGGTGCCCCGGCGGCATTACTTACGGTGACGTAGCTGTTGAAGTCGGTCGCGGTGAACAGGAATTCGGGGGGCGTGCTGTGCGCGAGGTGGGCGATGGCGGCGGTCACGATGTCGCCGCCCCAACTGTCCTCGAGGGTCATGGCAATGCCGAGTTCGACGCACAGGTCACGCGCCTGCTTCGCCCTCGTCAGTCCGCCGAACTTGCTGATCTTGATGTTCACCACGTCCATCGCCTTGTCCGCCCGGCCTCGCAAGAGGTCATCGACGGAATCGATCACCTCGTCGAGGATGAACGGGTGGTCCGTGTGGCGGCGGATCGACAGGCACTCGTCGTAACTCAGGCAAGGCTGTTCGATGTAGACATCCACGTCGCGCACGCCACGAACGACGCGCATCGCCTCGTGCATGAGCCAGCCGGTGTTGGCGTCGGCGATCAGCCGGTCGCCGGGCTGGAGTTTCTCGGCCACGGCGTGGATGCGGTCGATGTCCACGTCGGGATCGCCGCCGACCTTCAACTGGAAGCGGCGATACCCCTCGGCCCGGTAGCCCGCGACGCGCCCCGCCATCGCCTCGGGCGACTCCTGCGAGATGGCGCGGTAGAGGAGGAAGTCGTCGCCGTAGCGTCCGCCGAGCAACACGCACACGGGCTGCCCGGTGGCCTTGCCGAGGATGTCCCAGCAAGCCATGTCGATCCCCGACTTGACGTAGGCGTGGCCCTTGAGTGCCGCGTCCATCCGGCGGTCGAGCCGGTTCGTCTGGAGGGGGTCTTCGCCCAACAGGTGCGGCCCCAACTCGCGGACGCCGGCCCGGCAACCGTTGCCGTAGGCGGGCAGGTAGAATGGCCCAAGCGGACAGACCTCGCCGAATCCGACGACCCCCTCATCGGTGTCGATCTGCACGACGGTGCTGTCGAACACATCGACGGATTTCCCGCCGGACCACTTGTAGCTGCCCTCGTGGAGGGGTAGATCGACCCGGTACGCGCTGATCCGCGTGATCTTCATGCGAGGCTCCTCGGCAGCGTCGAGAGTGAGAGACAGGCCGGAACCTGAGGAGGGCCGAGCTATTCGCCCGCCTGCAATCGCCGCAACATGGCTTCGCGCTGCTCCGGTGACAACCCGCCCGCCAGGTCTTCCACCGAGATCCCCTCGAGGCGCTTCTCGGGCGAGATCCCCTCGAGGCGCTTCTCGGGCGACAAGTCCTTGAGCACCCGGTCGATCATGTCGGGATCCTTGGCCATCTTTTCCTTCGCCTCGCGGATGAACTCCTCTTTGGTGTATGGCATCGGCGTGCCCTCCTCTCGGTAGCGGTCGAACAGTTGGCGCAGAAACGTGCTGGTCTCCCAGGACCGGGGGCGGTAATGGCCCCCGCCGTATCGTACCATACTCTCCCCTGCGGCGAACAGGTGTAGCATGGCGTTCTGCTCCTCCAGCGGTAGCTGGTGCACCACGACGATGCGGATCGGCCCGGTGAAGTGCCGTACCTCGTAGACGCCCTCTCGTACTTGCCGGAAGGGGATCTGGCCGAGAATCCGTTGGGGCGACCGCACGCTCACCGCGAACAGGCGGAAGTCGCTCTCCGGCAACAGGTCGTTCATGCTCGGGCTGACCTGCTTGCGGTAGTTCACATAGTAGCTCACCAGTTCGTTGAGTGCCTCGCCGTCGAGGGTGTCGTGGTGCGACTTGAAAGTGATGAGGTTGTGTGTCGCCAGATCCTCGAAGCCGTCCGGCAGTCGGTGCGGGATCGGCTCGTCGTTCGTCCGAATGAGGGCGACATCGAGCAGCTGTTGCTTATGCGAGAGGTCTTTCTCCATCTCGACGACGACGGGCAGGCCGACGAAGAAGTCGGTCCACGACATGCCAAACAGTCGGTGCCAGTGGCGTTGCTCTTCCACAGCGACCTCGGCATGAGTGGCGGAGAACCGGCACAACGAACGAGCCTGGAGCGATTCGCGCCCCAGGCTCCGAGTTTCCAGACCGTCTCAGACGCCGCAGGCCATCGACCCGACCTGCTCGAATTCGCGGCGGACGCGGCGGCGGAGGAGGTGCAGATCCTCATCGACCTTTTCGAGGACGATGCGGGCGTCCTCTTCGTTGCCGTCGTGGAGCATCTGCTGGGCCTCGTGGAGCCCTGTGCGGGCGATCTCGAGACGCTTCGTTAGCATCTTCTCGATCGCGGGGAGGGTGGGTGCGTTGTCGCCCTCAAGGGGTCGGCAGACGCCGGACGCCTCGATGGACATCACTTCGACCGTGGTGGGCTGAGTGAGGGGGACGCGATTGCGAGGGGATAGGTCGAGCATGGAAGAATCCTTTATTCGGCACAGTGTCCGCTGATGCTGGGTGTAAGTCACCACTCGGCGGGGAGGGTCCTCTCTCCGTTCGCGAGCAGTCCTCGTTCGTAGAACAACGAGGACATCAGCCGACACACAACCGAGGGTAGCCAATCCGAGGCGCTTTCCTGGGAGGTCGTGTGTGGGTCGTCTTGTCAACCCGGTTCAGCGTCCGTACCGATCGGATGGCCGAGCCATCCGCGAGAATCCTTCTCATGCCAGCTTGGCACAACACCCCTCTTGTACCCGATCCGGTACAACCGGAGCAAGAGGATTTTTCGTCGCGATCCGTTTTGGGTGGGGCAAAACTTTCGGGAGCCTTCGTCCTGTAGTGGGAAATGCGGGGTTTTATCGACGTAACTCCTTATTTCATGGTAGGTGATCGCTTGGGGCCAGGCGATCCTGAAAGATTTGCCACACCCTCCGTTTTCGTCCCGTCCATCCCCGCCGCCCTGGAGAAGAAGTAACCTCGATCTGCTACAATCCTATCGGAGGTTCACCATGCCAATTCACGATTGGACCCGCGTCCGCGCCGGGATGTACCACTTCTTCGACGAACACACCGCAGAAATCGAAGCCGCCCTGACCGAGGAAAACCA
This sequence comes from Planctomycetia bacterium, assembly GCA_025356615.1. Taxonomy (GTDB): domain Bacteria; phylum Planctomycetota; class Planctomycetia; order Gemmatales; family Gemmataceae; genus JANXSH01. The sequence goes on from JANXSH010000041.1 coordinate 5,826, forward strand.
GACCGTCATGGTCGTCCCCACCGAGCTGGTGCCGGAGATCCTCGAGCTTATCAACAACAAACGCCCCGCATAGAACCATGACCCTCTCCGACCGCCAGCACGACGCCTTCGACAACCCCGCGAAGATGGCGTGTCGCTCGGGGAATCTCCGCGTCCTGCGCGAGGCCGCCTACCTCCTCTGGCAGGACGGCGACCGGACCCGCCTCCGCTGCGACTGGTGCGAGTCGATGGGCGAAACGGGCCTGCTCACCCTCGATCTGCTGGAACGCGAAGGCGTGTTGTCGCCGGGCGGCTTCGTCGGCATCGACCTCGACCCGGCCCGGATCGACAACCTCATAGAGGTGGTCCCCGAACGCGGCGTGGGGGGACTCAGTTTCTACCCCTTCGCCCCGAACGCCTTGCGCAAGAGCGCCAGGCTCTTGGGCACGGCGGTCTTCGGATCCTCCTTGCCCTCGAACTCCAGCGAGAGGTAGCCCCGGTACTTCGCCTCGCGCATGATCTTCGCGATGCGGTCGTAGTCGAGATCGAGGGTGTACCACAGGCCGCCGCCGTAATACGTCTTCGTCTGGAGCAAGACGGTCTTAGGGGCCAGCTTCGCGAGCCGATCGTAGGGATCCTCGAGGAAGTTGCCCGTGTCGAGGGTCACCTGGAGCCAGGGCGACTTCAGCGCATCCACCACTCTCAGCACGCCTTCGGGCGTTCGGCCCAGGCCCCAGTGGTTCTCCAGGCCCATCGTCACGCCGCACTTCTCGGCCGTCTTCAGGCACGCCTCGAAGCCGGCGATCACCCACCCGAAGCCGTCCTCGTTGGTGTACCCCTTGCGCGGCTCCTCGAGGCCGCGAAACTTCATCAGGTCGTCGAAGTCCTTCCGCGTGCCCCAGGTGCCGGTGTTCACGCGCATCGTCGGGATGCCCATCGCGTAGGCCATCTCGATCTGGCGAATGGTCAGATCGACGTTCTTTTGCCGAGTCTCCTTGTCGGGATATAAGAACCCCTGGTGCGTCGAGAAGCCGCACAGGTCCAGCCCGGCGAGGAAGGCCCGGCGCTTGATCTTCTGCATCGCGCCGTTGGTCTCGTCGGTCATCTGGCGGTGCAGGATCTCGACGCCGTCGAAGCCCATGTCGGCGGCGAGGTCGATGCACGTCTCGATGTCGCGCCGGTCCTTGTGGCGGAACTGCCAGTAGGAGTACGTCGAAATCGCGATGCGGTTGGGCCGAACGGCGGCGACGGCTTCTTTCTCCTTCTCGCCCGGCGCGGAGCCGGCCAGCGCCAGGCCGCAAGCGGACGCGGTCAGGAAGTGGCGTCGATCGATCGTCATCGGATGTCCTCGCAGGGGGTCAATAGTCGTCTTCTTCGCTCCCGATCAGGTCGAGTGGGTATACCGGGGCACCGTCGGCGACCCAACGAAAGAGGGCCGCCACCTCCCGCCCGCGTAGGGGCAGCGATTCCAGTTCCGCCGGAGTGACCCACCGCGCCTCGAGCGAGTGTTCGTTGGGGTGGTCGCGTGGCGGAGTCGCGTCGGCGGGGCGCGCCAGATAGATCACGCGCAGCCGGGAGGCGGCTGCGGTCGGCGTGTGTTGGACCTTCAGGATCCCCTCGAGGACGATGGGGACGCCCGTCTCCTCCATCGTCTCACGGTGAGCCGCCTCGGCAAGGGTCTCCCCCTGCTCGACTCGCCCCGCCGGGAGATACCACAACTGCCCGTGCTTCGCCTCGTGGACAGCCAGGAATCGATCCCCGTCGCGCACCACGACGAGGACGAAGAACCAGGTCGGGATCGGCTTCTTGGACACGGCCCGGCCTCGACATCCTCGGGATGCCCGTAACGAATTACAAAGAGAAGACACAGACGCGGGTAAAGCCTACAACGAGACACGTCCGAGTTTTACTCCTGTCTGTATCCTCCAGGGTTAGCACTACAGCGCTCGATGCAGGAATCGAGGCGAAATAGCTCCCCTCTCCCCCTGAGTACAGGGGGAGAGGGGTCGGGGGTGAGGGGGTGCATTTGCCGCGTGAATCATGGCGTAACCACGGCCCCTGTAAGCTCCTCCCCCCCAACCCCTCTCCCCTGAGTACAGGGGCGAGGGGAGTAGCGCTGAGTGTTAGGCTCTCGCCTTGGACTTCGATACCTTGAGCGTCGTGCCACCGACGGACGCCCTGGCCAGGGCTTCCGCCTCCGCTTCCGATGCGATGCCCGACTTGATGAGCGTGTGGTAGCCGGGCTGCTCCCGCTCCATTGCCTCCCACTCGGTCTTCTCGCAAACGGCGTTAGGGCCGGACAGTTTTGCCTCGACCGTCATCTTGTAGACGACCCACGATTCGACCGTCACTACCTTCCTCATGGGCACCTCCTATTCGCCACCTCGGAGAGCGTATCTATGTATTTTACGAGATTACGATGGCATTCACAAGTACCCGGATGCGGCGCGGGCGAGAAAAGGCCGCAGAGGAGTGTTCGCGGCGGGGCGGAGTAGGCATGAATCTTCCCCTCCCTGAAACCCCCACCCCCGCTTCCGGGTATTCCTCCCCAACGGGCGCGGATTCACTCACCTTGTCACCACGCCTTCGCCCGATCCAGGAGGAAACCTCGATGCGCCGGTACAGACTATTCTCGGCGGGTCTCGTCGCCTTGTTGGTCGTCGCGGCTTCCGGTCACGCCGATTCGCCGAAGACTCTCTCGCCGTTACGGCTCCTCCCGGCGGAGTCCCATTTTCTCATCCAGATCCACGACCCGCGTCGGTTCGTCGAACGGACCTACAAGCTCGACGCCGTCGAAAAGCTCCAGAAGCTGTCGGCCGTCAAGGAGCAACTCGACGCCACGACGCCGCGCCGACTGCGTCAACTGCTCGCCTATTTCGAGAAGAAACTCGGCGCGAAATACCCCCAACTCCTCGACGACATCGCGGGCGGCGGCATCGCCATCGCGGGCACGTTCGGCGACAAGGCTCCCGCGCTCCTGGTTATGCAGGGCACCGACGAGAAGCGCGTCGAGAAGTTCCTCGCCGAGGCGCTCGAAGTCCTCGAGGGAGAGCTGAAACGCCAGGAGTCCAAGGAAAAGATCGCCAAGGGCACCTACGAGGGCGTCGTCGGCCACAAGATCGGCGACCTCTTCATCGCCCGCGTCGGCGCGACCCTCATCGCCAGCAACCACAAGGACGCGATGGCCAAGGCCATCCGCCTGCACACCGGCAAGGACGAGAAGAGCCTCCTCGACCATACCTCGGTAATCGAATCGCGTAAGACCCTCCCGACCTCGCCCCTCGCGAGTGTGTGGATCGACATGAAGCCGGTCCACGCCAGCCCCGCCGGCAAGTCGCTCTACGCCTCGCCGCGCGACGACCTCAACCTCACGATCCTCTTCGGCGGCTACCTCGACATCCTCGGACGAACGCCCTTCGTCTGCGCGGCCCTGACGCTCGACAAGGACGACCTCACCCTCAGCATCCGTGCCCCGCGCGGGCGTGCGGGGAGTGGACCCGACAACGCCCTGCACGTCGGAATGGATCTCGAAATCGGGTCGCGCCCCTTGCTCGAGCCGAAAGGCGTCCTCTACTCCTCCAGCTACTATTTCGATTTCGCGAAGTTATGGAGCGACCGCGTCAAACTGTTCCCCAAAGGCACGCTCAAGGGGTTCGAGGAGGCGAACAAGAATTCGCTCCTCGTCTTCGGCGGCGTTCGCCTCGAAAAGGTGTTGGAGGCGACCGCGCCCTATCAGAGGATCGTCGTCGTCAACGCGCCGAAGACGCCCTACACGAGGCAACCGATTACGCGCTTCCCCGCCTTCGCGTTCATCCCCGAGTTGAAGAATCCCGAGCGATTCGCCAGCGCCGTCGGGACCAGCCTCCGATTCGCCGCCCTCGCCCTGACCGGGCAGTTCGGGATGAAGAGCGTCGAGACGAAGCACGCCGGTCACACCATCGTCGGCTACCGCTTCGACGAGAAGATCGACAACAATAACGACATAGGCGATGTCCGCTTCAACTTCGAACCGTGTTTCGTCCGCGTCGGGAATCAGTTCGTCTTCTGCTCCACGATCGGACTGTGCAAAGAACTCGTCGATCTGCTGGTCGCCGAGCAGAAGGCTCCCTCGAAGGGCCGACCTGAGACGGGCCGCAATCGGCTCTTCGCCTCGGGCATCGCCCAATTCTTGACCGACAACCAGGACCAGCTCATTACGCAGGCGATCCTCGACCAGGCCGTCGATCCGGCGGAGGCGAAGGCGCAGGTCGCCCAGACGATTCGCCTCGTCGAATCGTTGGGGTCGTTCACGCTCTCGTCCCTCTTCGAGGCCAAACAGTTCCGCTACGATATCAAGCTGCGACTGAGCAAGGACACTTCGGAGGCCCGGCGATGAATGAAGACGCCAAGAAGATCGACCCCGAGTGGGCCTGGCAAGTCTACACGCCCTCGGCGAAGTCCCCTTGGGACGTTCGTCGAGTCGGCCACCTGTTCCGCCGTGCCGCGTTCGGTGCCACCGCTGCGGACCTCGACGCGGGCCTGAAGGACGGGCCGACGAAGGCCATCGCCCGACTGCTCGAGGGCGGACCGAAACTCGACGAGTTCGAGCGAAGTATGCAGCCGCTCGCGGACTCGATCGCGCGGGCCAACGCCGGCAACAACCTCGCCGCGTG
>JANXSH010000077.1 GCA_025356615.1 Planctomycetia bacterium
TGTTTCCCAGGGTGCGCTCGCTGCGCTCTCGACCCTGGGCTTTGATGTCTAACCCCTTCGGGGTAAAATACTTTTGAAACGACTGTAACGCCCCCGGCTCGCTTAACACCGACGCTCGAATTCGTGACCCCAGACGACTCAGGAGATACACCCCATGATCCGCGACTGGCGTACTCACCTCTTTGCCCTACTCCTGGCAGGCGTGGCCGGGTTGGTCTGGCTGCCCCTCCCGCGCGTCCACGGTTACGTCGAGGCGTCGCACTCGCTCGGGCAGGTCGTCGGCCTGTCCAGCAACATCGTCCTGATGAAGGTCACGGCCATCGACCGTAAAGACAATCGCATCATCTACGCCAAGGTGCGCGACATCAAGGGCGTCCACAAGCAGCAGGAGATCCGCCATCAGATCGGCACGGCGGGCTTCGAGCCGCGCGAGTGGCAGAACGTCATGAAATGGGCCGACATCGGCAAGGAAGCGCTGTTCTTCCACAACGGCACGCAGTCCGAGACGTGCATCGGCATGTATTGGTACCAGACCGACGGCAACGCCAACGACCCCGCCTCCTGGTGGCGCATGACGCACGGCGAGCCGTTCCTCCTGCGCTCCTTCGCGGGCCGGCTCGACAAGCTCGTCTCCGCCGCCGCCGACATCCACGCGGGCAAGGAGGTCATCGTCCCGTGCATGATCGACGGCAACAAGGACGACCTCAAGGCCGGCAAGGCGAAGATCCAGCGCCTCCGGGCGAGCCTCAAGCTCAACAATTACGACCAGAAGCGCGACTTCGTCGGCTGGGGCGGCGAGGACTTCCGACGCCTCTCCGGCATGCCCGGCTTCACGCACATCTCGTCGCTGCCCCGCGTCGATCCCGACGCGCAGTCGATCAGCACGCTCGATTTCGACAACGACGGCAAGCCCGACATCTGCCTCGCCGGGGCGGGCCGGGTCGCGCTGCTCAAGAACACCGGCGAGTCGCTCGGTGAGGTCAGCCTGCCCGGCCAGACCGGCTGCCGCGCCGCCGTCTGGGCCGACTACAACGGCGACGGCCTGCCGGACCTCCTGCTCGCCACGCCCACCGGGCCGAAACTGTTCACGAATCTCGGCAAGGGCGAGTTCCGCGACGACAGCCACCTCTTGCCGCGCGAGCCGGGCTACAATCTCACCTGCGCCGCCTGGATCGACCAGGACGGCGACGGCCGACCCGACATCCTGCTCGGCAACGGCTGGCACGGCCTCCGTCTGTATCGCAACAAGGGCAAGTCGGACATCAAGCAGGCCGTCCACCTCGACGACTGGCAGTATATCGGCCCCTTCTCCAACGAGGGCAACAAGGGCTTCGACACAGCTTACCCGCCCGAGAAAGAGATCAACCTGACGAAGAAGTACCCCGGATTCGGCGGCGAGGTCGCCTGGAAGGCGGGGAGGTTCATCGACGGCAAGGTAAACGACCTCTCCCTGTTCGAGAAGAAGGAACACGCCGTCGTCTACCTCTACCGCGAGATCACCTGTAAGGCCGCGACCAAGTTGCCCATCTCGCTCGGCAGCGACGACGGCCTCGCGGTCTGGATCAACGGCAAGAAGGTCGTATCGGTCAACGGCAGCCGGAATTGTGTCCCCGACTCGAACAAGGTGACGCTCGACCTGAAGGCTGGCAAGAACGAGTTGCTCCTGAAGGTCACGCAGGTAACGGGACCGTGGGAGTTCTACTTCAAGCCGGAGGGCAACCTCCCGCCAGCGATCACCTGGAACTTCGAGGATGTCTCCGACGCGGTCGGCCTCGGCGAGAAGGGCATCGGCAGCGCCGAGAAGGGCGACACGCTCGCCGTGTGCGACCTGGACGGCGACGGCAAGCAGGACTTCATCTACGGCGCGGGCAAGGGCGTCGTCGTCCGCAACGAGGGCACCAAGTTCGTCGAGGTGAAAGGCTCCGGCATCGAGTTCGAGACGGGCCGAGTCGGCCCCGTCCTCGGCGACTTCAACGCCGACGGGCGACCCGACCTGTTCGTGCCGCAGAAGAACGGGTGCAAGCTCTTCCGCAACGACGGCAACTTCAAGTTCGTCGATGCGACCGCCGAGGCGGGCCTCGACAAGATCACCGGGCGCGTCACCTGCGCCGCCTGGGGCGACGTGGACAACGACGGCAAGGTCGATCTCGTCATCGGCAGGCTCCGGGCGACGAACCTCTACCTACGCAACAAGGGCGACGGCACGTTCGAGGACGCCAGCGACAAGCTCGGCCTCGAGCAGCGCGTCTTCAACACGCAAGCCATCTGCCTCGTGGATCTCAACAACGACGGCGTCCTCGACATGGTCTTCAACAACGAGGGCCAGGAGTCCCACGTCCTGCTCGGCAACCCCGAGGTGATGGCGAAGCGGACGCCCGTCTCGCTCCAGCTCGCGGGAAAGCTCGGCGTGACCGGCAGCCGGGTCCAGGTGACGGACAGCAAGGGGACGCTCCAAGGCACCCACCACGTCAGCGGCGGCGAGGGCCGGGGCGGCCAGTCGTGGCCGGTCGCTCGGTTCGCGCTGACCCCTGGTAAGTATCGCGTCGAGGTGCGGTTCTCCGGCGGCGAGCGCCGGGCGCGAGAACTCATCGTCGCGACCAACCACGTTCGCGGCGTCCTCGACGAGAAGACGGAGTAACGGATGATGCGACGGATGCAGCAGTATTGTTTAGCCGCGACGCGAAGCGGAGCGCGCTCGCCTCGCGCTCC
>JANXSH010000127.1 GCA_025356615.1 Planctomycetia bacterium
CGAGGCCCACCACCAGCCCTCGGCGTCATGGACAGGGGTGGAGCCGGTGAAGTGCCGGTGGGCCTCGCTCCGCTCGACCCACCCTACTGAATGGAGGTTTAATCATGGCGCGTCAAACTGTCGTTGGGGGGGAGGCACCGAAGCAGCCCGAGTTCGACGCGGCGTTGCGACCGAAGTGGTTGCGCGAGGTGATCGGCCAGAAGGCCGTCGTCCAGCGGTTGAGCATCATCCTCAACGCGGTGCGGAAGCTCAAGGAGCCGTTCCCGCACATCCTCTTCGACGGCCCTCCGGGGTTGGGCAAGACGACGTTCGCGACCGTGTTGCCCAACGAGCTGGGCACGTCGGTCCAGCTCACTTCCGGCCCGGCGCTGGCGAAGCCCTCCGACCTGTTGCCGTTCCTGACGAACGCCGAGGCGCACTCGATCCTGTTCATCGACGAGATCCACCGCCTGCCGAGTATCGTCGAGGAATTCATCTACCCGGCGATGGAGGACTTTCGCGTCGATATCGTCTTGGGCGAGGGGGTGAACGCGCGGACGCTGTCGATGAAGCTGAAGCCGTTCACGCTCGTCGGCGCGACGACGCGCTCGGGCATGTTGACCAGCCCGATGCGCGACCGCTTCAAGATCCACGAACACCTCGAGTTCTACAGCACCGAGGAGCTGTCGGAGATCATCCGCATCAACTCCGCGAAGCTGAAAACGCTCATCACCCCCGACGCGGCATTCGAGATGGCCCGCCGCAGCCGGGGCACACCGCGCATCGCGAACTCGCGCCTGACGTGGACCCGGCACTACGCCACGAGCGAGGCCGACGGCCGGATCACGCTCGAGCTGGCGCAGGCCGCGCTCGATATGGCCGAGGTCGATCGCAACGGCCTGGACAAGCAGGACCGCCGCTACCTCGAGACGCTCATCGACCTGTTCGGGGGCGGCCCGACCGGCGTCGAGGCGCTCGCCGCAACGATGAGCCTGGCGTCCGACACGCTCTCCGACGAGGTCGAGCCGTACCTATTGCGCGAGGAGTTCATCACGCGCACGCCGCGCGGTCGGATGGCCATGCCCAAGGCGTATCGCGTCCTGGGCCGGGCGGTGAAGCCGAGCGCGCGACAGGATGACGGGCAGCGGAATTTGTTCGAGGAGGAGTGAATCGAGTGGAACAAAGCAAGAATGTTGCATCGATTCCTCACGTCATTGTTTTCTCCCTGTGACTCTGTGCTTCACTTCTGTTCATCGGAGACTGTCATTCCACGGGCAGTTTCGCCTTGAGTTCGAGCAGGCCATTTCGGCTCGCTGGCTCTCGTCGCTGAATTAGAAGCCTGATTCGGGGATTCTTCGATGAATCAGCCCGCAGTATCATACCGAATGCCACCAGTGGCATGATGATTGCTTCATGACCCTGCACTCCTCTCCCACCATCCTCTCCACAGTACCAAGGCCCAACGTCTCAGGGAGATCCTCAATGAAGCACGGCTATCTCATCGATATGGACGGAGTTCTCTACCGCGGAACGGAGGTCATTCCGGGGGCAGACGACTTCATTCGCCAACTTCGCGAGCGTCGCATTCCGTTCCGGTTCCTCACGAACAACAGCCAACGCACGCGCCGCGACATGGTCGCCAAACTCGCCCGCATGGGCATCGAAGTCGAGGAAGAACACATCTTCACCTGTGCGATGGCGACCGCCCGGTTCCTCGCCGAGCAGAAGCCCGGCGGCACGGCCTTCGTCATCGGCGAGGGGGGGTTGCTGACCGCCCTGCACCAGAACGGCTTCGCCGTCGTCGATCACGAGCCGGACTACGTCGTCGTCGGCGAAGGCCGGACGTTCAACCTCGAAATGGTCGAGGCGGCAGTCCGCATGATCGTGGGCGGCGCGAAGCTCATCGCGACGAACCTCGACCCGAACTGTCCGACCCAGAACGGCCTTCGGCCCGGATGCGGGGCGATGGTCGCGATGCTCGAGACGGCGACCGGGGTGAAGGCGTTCAGCGTCGGCAAGCCCAGCCCGGTCATGATGCGTGCCGCCCGGAAGGAACTCGGCCTGACCACGGACGAGACGACCATGATCGGCGACACGATGGAGACCGACATCCTCGGCGGCGTGCAGCTCGGCTTTCACACGGTCCTCGTCCTGAGCGGCGGGACGAAGAGGGAGGACGTGCCACACTACGCCTATCGCCCCGAGGTCGTCGTCGAGTCGATCGCGGAATTCTCGGACCTGCTCGAACAGTCCAACTGGTGCCCGCCGTGGTATGTGCCCGTAACCAGCCCGCGCGGGAACAAGCGGACGATGGCCCTGTCGAGGGCGTGAAGCTACGCCCCGATCCACTCCTCGCGGGTCAACTCGTTGAGGAGTGGCCGACCTTCTTGGTATCGCGCGACGTTATCGGCAAAGAGCGCCACGATTCTCGGGCGGTAGCGGTCGCTCTTGTCCGCGCCGCTGATGTGGGGCGTGAGGATCACGTTGGGAAACCGCCACAGCGGATGATCCGCCGGCAAGGGATAGTGGAAGTGCGTGTCGAGCGCCGCCCCGGCGATTCGGTTCGTCCTCAATGCTTCCAGAAGGGCACCTTCCTGGATGATCGGCCCGCGCGAGGGGTTGAGGACGACCGCTCGAGGGGGTAGCGCCTGCAACTCGTCGGGGCCGATCAGGCCATCGCTCTCTCGGGTGTGCGGCAAGGCGAGAATGAGAAAGTCGAGGGTGCCGAGGAACTCGAGGCGCTGGGCCGTCGTGTAGACGCGATCGGGCAACGTGCCTTCGGGATCGCCCGTGCCTTCGGGGCACCAGAACGAGCGCGGGCCGACGCCGGAGCGCGTGAGGACGTGGACGATCATGCCGAATGCTTTCGCGAGGCGAGCGGTCTCCCGACCGATGCCGCCGTACCCCCATAGGCCGACGACTCGACCGCGAATCTCCTGGGCGAAACGGTCGGCCCGCTCCCAGACGGCATGCTCCTGATTGCGGAGCATGCCGCGCAGGTCGCGCGTGAAGGCGATCATCATGCCGAGGTTCCATTCGGCGATCGCGGAGTCGAACACGCCGCGCGCGTTGCAGACGCGAACGCTACGGCGCTCGAACGCGAGGCTTTTCAGGTGTTCGTATCCCACGGTGCCGATCTGGATCAGTTTCAGATGGGGCATGTCGTCGAGGTTGCGGGGCGGCTGTTTACACAACAACACCTCGGGGCCGGACAGGAACTCCGGGGCCAACTCCCAGGCGGACTCGTGAGGGGGAATCTGGCGTGCTTCGACACCGGGCCGCATCAGCGGGGCGAGTTCAGAAGCAGTCAGGGGAAGTTCGACGAGGATACATATCATGTACGGCCTCCATGAAGGACTACCCCGGATTGTAAGGAGAGGCACGACGCATGGCCCGCCCCGGCGGTCCGATCGTGACAGGGAATCCGAGCAAGAAATGGGCGTGATGTTAGCAAGCGCGAGGTCGTTCGTGAGAAAACCGCGAAAGGCGACTTCACCCTTGGGCGGTGAGCCACTAGAATGCCCTGCATGGAGAGGTGCCAGAGCGGCCGATCGGGTCGGTTTCGAAAACCGATGTGGGAGAAATCCTACCCAGGGTTCGAATCCCTGCCTCTCCGCTTTCGTGACAGGGAGTCGCGTCGATGCTCGTTCTCCGCTCCAGGCCCCCGTTCGGGTGAGAATTGTGCGCCAGTGGGAGCAGGCGTTCTAGCGGGAGCATGCGGACCGCACGATGATTTACTTCGCCTGTAGCAAATGTGGCAAGCGAGACACCCGACCCGAGAGTCAGGCCGGGTCGCTCGTGTTCTGCCCCTGCGGGAAGTCCAACCGCGTCCCCTGGCCCAGTCATGGCGCGGACCCGGTCCCCGCCTCTCGACCGATCCCGATACTCGACGCCGAGCCTGCGCCCCAACCCCGCCGCGCCGCTCCTCGGCCGGAGCCTCCGCCTGCCCGCCCCGCCGCACCCGAAGGCCCGACCTTCTCGCGCAAGCCGATGCGGCTCCTGGGGAAGGTCAACCCCAAGTTCTGCTTCCACCACGACGACTCGCCCAGCGAGACGACCTGCTCCGCCTGTCGCCTCCCGTTCTGCGCCTCCTGCGTCGTCGCCCAACAGGGCGAGCAACTGTGCGGCCCCTGCAAGAACTTCCGCCTCGCGGGGATGGGCCGCGCCGAGCGCGTCCTGCCGCTGTCGATCGTGTCGTTCGTCGTGTCGCTGGCCGGCGGCCCCGTGGCGCTGATCCTTTCCCTCGTCGGCCTCGGACTGTTTCGCGGGGACGGCATGACGATGGCGGCCCTCGCGTTGTGCCTCGTCGGCGCGGCGCTGCCCGTCGGGGGCCTGGTACTGGCGCGAATGGCACTGCGACTGATCGACCAGCAAGCGCACAGCGGCGGTCGCTCGCTCGCCACGAGTTGCGCTGGCATCTGCATCGTCGAGCTGCTGTGGTGTTCGAGCGTCGCCGCCCTCGTCGTCCGTCAATCGAGTTATTGATCGGAGGGTCGTCGTGCCCCGCTGCCCGGTCTGCGCATACCCCATCCCCGACGACCGCGAGCGCGTGGGTGCCCGCTGCCCCTCCTGCCACGAGCCGCTCTACGAGCCGTCGGGCCGGATGGCCCGCCCGCCCCAGGACGGCGAGGCGACCTGCGCCGTCCACCCGAGCATGGGCACCGTCGGGCTGTGCGCCCGGTGCGGCAACGACATCTGTGAGACCTGCCGCACGCGCTGGCGCGGCCAAATCCTGTGCGCGGGGTGTGTCGATCGCGCCCTCTCCACGAGCGAGGCGACCCCCGCCCAGACCCGCGCCAGCCGACGGCAGGCGACACGCGCGGTCGTCGCCGCCCTGCTCGTCTGGCTGATCGCCGCCGCCGCCGTATTCGCCCACTCCCGATTCGCCACCCCCGGCGAACGTGCCTCGATCCTCGTGACGTTCGCCGTCTTCCTCGTCCTGGTCGCCGATGTCGGTCTCGCCGCCTTCGCCGTCGGGCAGAGTGTGGCGGCGCTGCGCGTCCCGGAGGTGGGGCGCGTCGTGCCGCTAGTGGGCCTCGCCGTGGCGGGGGTGTATGTCGCGGTGGCGCTGGGGCTGGGTCTCCTGGGGTTACGGCAGTTCTTTGACGAAGATGTTGCGGAACTCGACGCGCCCGCCGTGCTCCTGCAAGCCGATGTGCCCGCCCTTGCGCAGGATGCCGGGGTGAGACTCCGCGTGTTTCTTGACGTGGTCGTCGAGGTCGGCGTCCACGACCTTCTCGCCGTTGAGTTCGATCATCACCTTGCGACCATTGCAGACGATGCGATAACTGTTCCACTCGCCGATCGGCTTCGTCGGAACCTTGCTCGCCGCCACGACGCCGTAGATCGAGCCGGTGGCTTGAAACTTCTGGAGGCCCTTGTACGAGGGGTCGTCGAGGATCTGGATCTCCATGCCGGAGTAGGCCGGGTCGCCCTTCATCGGCGAGCGCAGCGCCACGCCGCTGTTACCGCCCTTGGGCACCTTGAAATCGACGCGGAACTCGAAGTTGGCGTACTCCTTCTCGGTCATCAGCCAGCCGCCCCCGCCGCCCTTGACGAAGAGCAGACCCTTATCTACGCTCCAGGAGCCGATCTTGCCGTTGTGGACCTTCCAGCCGGTCAGGTCTTTCTCGTTGAACAGCGAGGTGAAGCCCTTGGGCGTCTTGCCGGTGCGCGGCTTTTCTGTGGACGATTCGTCCGCGACGGTGAGTAGGGGGAGGGAGAGGAGCGTCAGTCCGAGGAGCAGGCATCGCATGAGAGGTCTCCGTGGTGTTGGTGGGCCATCCACGATTATCCCGGTATCGACCCCGCGCGGCAAGAGGCCGATTGCGGAGACCCCGCGTCAGGGAGCTGCCTTGGCCTCGCACGCCTTCAGATAGGCGGCGATGTCTTTCTGGACCGCCGTGACCACCTTGGCCCGATCCTCCGCGTCCGGCACCTCTTTGGCCTTCTCGATCGCCTCCACGGCTGCCTTGACGGCGTTCTTGATGTTGACATCGGGGTCGTCTTCGAACTTCCTCAGTTCCGGCAGTGCGGAGCGAGCGGCCCAGCCCTCCCTCTGGAGGTCGCCGACGACGCAGCGCCGGACGTACTCGTTCTTGTCCTCCTTCAGCACCTTCGACAGTCGCTCGACGGCCTTCTTCCGGTCCGGCTCGAGTTGAGCCAACCGCCCGGCCGCCACTCCCCGGATCACATGCTCCTTGCTCTTCAGCCCCTTGGTGCAGCGGGCGATCAACTCTGCCGAACCCACGACCGTCAGCCCCTTGGGGATCACCAGCGCGCCCAGGTTCAACGTCGGCAGTTTGCCCAGCAACGACCGGACCCGCTTCCGCACTTCCGCCGAAGTCGTCGTTTCGAGAGTCTTGCGGAGAGCGGCCTCGATCGCCTGGCCCTGCTTCTCCAACTCTCGGCTGGCGTTTTCGCGGACGGCCTGTTTGTCGTCGTCGAGGTCGGCGACCCACCCGGCGATGCTTTTGGCCGAGGCCGTCGCCGTCTCGCGGGCGCGGGGAAGGTAGATGTGCATGGCCGGGTTCTTGTCCGTAACCAGTCCGCCATCGACGAAGTTGGACAGGCTGAACCCGCCCGGCACATGGATGTACCAGTGGGCCTCGACCGGCTTGGTCCCGTCCAAACTCGACTGCTTTAGCGGCCCGGCGTGGAGGATGACTTCTCGTCCCTTTCCGCATGCCGCGAACTTCTTCAGGAGGGTATTCAAGGCACCGGTCTCGCCCTTGTAATAGAAGCAGGCGTCGCCGTTCACCTCGTACCAGTAGACGCGCGACCTGTCGTTCAGCACGGCGATGTCCGCGCTGAACGAGGGAAAGCCCGCCGTGATCGGGGCGTTCCCGAATTGCTCCGTAGCGAGTCCGAGAGCCTGTTGACTAGAGAGGAGGAGCGCGAAGACGGGGACGACGAGGAGCCAGGTGGTGCCGATGCGAGGGAGTCCGATCATGGTCGTAGTCTCAGGTTCAGTGGGCGCGGACGGTCGAGTGGTCTGATCGAGCGTAACGGCGAGGCGCGTGCGGGTCAAGACCCCTTCGACACGCGCCCCGTTCACTCTAACTGACGAGGGAGCTACTTACTTCGATTGCCGTCATTCTTGGCAAACACCATGTGGTGCCGGTCGAGGGTCGTGCCTTTGCCGTACTCGAAACCCGCGAGGGCATTGTTGTATGCCGCGATGGGATAGGTCTCATGGCCGAGGGCGTCGGTCCAGCCGCGCTGGGCCGCGAGCAGGGCGGTGAGCGAGCAACGTCCGGCGGCGTACTGGGTCTTGCGCGCCTCGAGAAGTTCGGCGAATGCCTCACGTTGCGCTCGGGTCGCCTGAGTCTGCTTGTAGTTCAGGCTGATACGGCGGTAATACGACTCGAGGAAGTTCTGGGCCTTACCCTCCTGATCCTTGAGAACCTCGAGTGCCTGAGCCAATTGCATTTGAAGGGGAGGAGTGGAAGACATAGCATCGGACCCCGATCGACTACCTTCAGGTCGATCCTTTGCAGGCGCGTTCCACACCTGTTTGTCGGACAGTTGCCAAATGCCTTGGACGGCCCGTTCCCTCAAAAGAGCTACCTGGCAGGAGAACACCTCGTTGCGGGTCATTCGCAACTCGGGCCGTCGCGCGAGTGTCTCCTTCATGGCGGCCTCCCAGTCGGGACGCGAGAAAGTCAGAGTGGGGTGATCGCTGGGTCGTAGCGGGCACCCTGCGTCGAGATCCAAGCCGGTCAACGCGGAGAGCTGTCGCTCGGAGTCCGCCACCGCTTCGGAAGCGTCTCGACATTGCGTCCGCATCGACTCGTACTGGCTCCGGGCCTGTGCGACTTCTTTTCGACTCGCCTCCCCCACTTCTTTTCGACTCTTGCAGGCGCGGAGGGATTCGCGACTGCACCGGCGACCCTGCTTCCGGGCGGAGAGGGCCATCCGGGTCTGATACAGGTTCCAGTAAGCCACCTCGGTATTCAACAGCGTCTGGTTGGCGAGGCGAAGTGCCTCCAAGGAATCGATCCGGGAGTCGTGGACCACGCGAAGCGACCCGTGGCCCCTTCGTTCGACTCGGTAGCCCTTGTGCTCCAAGGCTCGTGTCGCGGCTTCAGCGAGGGACAGGGACCGCGTCGCGCCAGCCACTGGGGGCGCGGCGGCGCGGCTTACGTCCTCGCTACAGACGACGAGGGACAGACACAAACAGCCAACGAGTCGCTTCATGCTTCGGCTCCATACGGGAGGACGAATGGAGGTCGATCAATTCGACCTCGACTCATCCACGCCCGACAGTGCCTATAGCGTTCCCGCCCTTTTGTATCCAGGGCATTTGGTCGTCCCACTCTCGCCCCAATTACGCCGACTGCCGCCGCGCCGGGCCGCCGACTTGCTCGCGCGTCTGCTTCAGCAGCCGATCCCACGCCGTCGTGCCCGCCGGGAGGCTGGGGCCTGCGGCCTCCAGCGCCGCGAGCAGCTCCTGGGCGGTGGCGTAGCGCTTCGCCGGGTCGTCGGCCTGGAGCCGGTTGAGGATGGCGATGAGCGCGTCGGGGAGCGTCCGAGCCTTGGTGGTCTTCGTCCCCGGCGTCGGCGCGGCCCACATGGCCGCGATCTGGCCCAGGGACCACAGGTCGGCGGCGGGGGTGTCTTCCGATTCGTCCGCGCCGACGAGCCAGTGAGGCTCGCCCAGGCCGACGAGTTCGAGGATCCCGCGCGGGGTCAGGACGAAGGAGTTGCCGTCGAGTCGTCCGTGACACAACCCCGCGCTGTGGACGACGTGCAACGCCAGCGCCGCCTGATTCATGAGGCGATACCAGACCGCAGGCGCGGCGGCGTGGCCCGAGAGGTCGGACGCGGGCACCCCGTCGATCCACTCGACGATGACGGCGGGGCGATCGGCGATGGTCAGCACTTCCAGCACGCCCGCGACGAGTTCGTGCCGCACCGTGGAGGCCGCCAGGAAGCGCTGGCGGAACTCGTCGGGGCGGACGGCGTCGTGCATCTCGGCCTCGGCCAGGTGGCGCAACACCGCCTCGGTGTCGTGGCGCGGGTCGAACACGCGGTAGACCGACTCGCGCGGCCCCGACGAGAGCTTGTCGATGACCCGCACCGGCCCCAGGACGAGGCCGTCGAGGTTGCCCGCCTCGATCAGCGCGAGCTGGTACAATGTAAGGTAGCCGCCCGCGAGGAGCAGTTGCCGCAGCGAGCGCCGCTGCCGTCGCGCCTCGGACCAGAGCGCCTGGCGCGTGTCGTCGTCGATCAGGCCCAGCGTCGTGAGCATCACGCCCAGCTCGCGGTCGGCCGGCTCCAGGTCGTCGTCGAGCGTGAGGACGGCCCGCGTCGGGTTGCGATCGCCGGTCGTGGGTTTGGCGGAGGTGTTCTCCGGCAGCGGCAACAGGTCGCCCTCGCCGGGCATGCCGGGAGGCGCGTCCACCCCGGCGAGTTCGCGGATTTTTCTCCTATACCACTCCCGCATGTCGCCGAGGTGCCGATCGACCTCGCCGCGCCGCTCGACCACCTGTTGCTTCTGGCGTTCCAGCAACTCGGCTTCCTGCGCGAGGCGGACGCTGACATCCTCCATCTGGCGGGCGCGCACGACGAGGTCGGCCTGGCGCATCTCCAGTTGCGAGTTGTCGGATTGCAACGTCTGCCGAATGTCGCCGACGCGGCCTTGCCACTCGATGAGTTGCTGGCGGAACGCGGCGACGGCGAGTCGGTGTTCGTCGCGGGCCACGCGGAGCTCGAGGTCGAGCTGCCGGACGCGCTCGTGTTCGGACTGGAGGTGCCGTCGCGCGGACTCGAGTTCGTCCCGGCTCTGGCGAGAGTAGCCGTGGATCTCGTTGAGGTGTTCGCGGAGTTGCTCGCGGGCGCGTTCCATCGCCTGCTGTGCCGTCTTGCCCCGCAGTTCCAGTTCCGGCAGGAGGCGGACGAGCATTTGGGCCTCGTCGCGCGATTGCTGGAACTCGTCCCGCATCCGCACCTGGTATTCCCGCGCCGACTGTTGCTCGACCTCCCAGCCGACGCGCTCGGCGGCGAGAGCCTGGGTCCGGCTGACGAGGGACTCGCGTGTCTGCTCCACTTCCTGCCGGGCGTGGGCGAGCGACAGCTCTTGCCGAGACAGGGAGACGTTCTGCTCCTCGAGGGAGGACGCTCGGAAAACGAGTCCCTCCGCCATCCGCTGCAAATCGGCCCGGCGGGTGGTCG
This sequence comes from Planctomycetia bacterium, assembly GCA_025356615.1. GTDB lineage: Bacteria > Planctomycetota > Planctomycetia > Gemmatales > Gemmataceae > JANXSH01. The sequence goes on from JANXSH010000127.1 coordinate 10,156, forward strand.
TTTCCGTAGCCAGGTGGGCCGTCGCCTCGGCGACCTCGACCTCGCGGGCGGCGAGTTGGGCCGTTCGGCCCTCGATGTCCTGATACCGGGCGTCGCATTCCTCGACGCGCTTCCGCACATGCTCTTGCAAGCCCGCGAGCATCTGCTCGGCCTTCGTCAGGGTCGTCTCGCGGTCCCGAAGCGCCTGGCGGTCTACCTGGAGTCGGGTACTCACCTGCTCCAGTTGGTCGCCGCGTGCCAGCAGCGTGGCGGCTTGCTCGGCCTGCTCGGCGGCGGTCGCCTCGACCGTCGCGTGCTGGGCTTCGACTTCGGCTTGCTCCAGGGCGAGCGACTCCTGAGTCTGGCGGAGTTGTGCGACGGCCTGCTCGAGCGTGGCCCGGCGCTCGTCGAACCGTCGCCGCTCGTGGTCGAACAGGTCGCGGTCGTTGGCGAGCGCCAGACGCATCTGTTCCGCCTCGCCCCGCCGTGCGCTCAGGTCGGCCTCGCCCGCTTCCTGCAAGACGCGCTGGTCGCTCAACGCCTGCTCCTGGCGGTGCAGGTCCTCGCGCATGCGCTCCAGCCGGGTGCGCAGCGTCGCCAACATCGTCTGCTGGCCCTCGAGGGCGGCGGCGCGCTGCTCGACCTCTCCCGCCTGGATGTCCATGTGTTTGCGGGCGGCGTCGAGCTTCTCGCGCTCGCTTCGTAGGGTGGTGTGCTGCTCGTCGAGCACGGCGGCCTGTTCCTCGAGGTCGCGTGTGTCGCGCTGGAGTTGCTCGAACTTGCGGTCGATCTCCATCGCTCGGCCTTCGAGTTGCTTCTGTCGGCCCTCGATGCCCGCTTGGATTCGGTCAAGCCGAACGAGGTCCGCCTGGTGCTGCTTCTGCCCCTGCTCGAGGGCGGTCTCGGCACTGGTGACGGCCTTCTCCCGCGCGATCAGTTCGGTGAGCCGGCCCGAGAAGTCGCGCTGCGACTCCTGCTGTCGGCTGGAGAGCAACCCGTGTTGTTCGTCGAGCATGCGCCGCTCGCGCTCGACCTGCTCGCCGCGCGACTCCAACTCGGCCAGGCGCATCGCCCAGTCGCGCTCGAATTCCTCGACCTTCACCTGGCGCTCGTCGAGGTCGCGCTTGCGGCGGACGATCTTGCGGGCGGCCTTGCGGAGGGATTGTTGCTGTGTCAGGATCTTGTCGCGCCGCTGGCCGAATCGGTCGCCGAGTTCCTGGCGCAGGCGTGCGAGTTCCTGGCGCAGGGTGCCGACTTCGCCCTCGCGCTGGTCGAGGTCCGCGAGCCGGGCGGTGAGGTCGGCCTCCTTGCGTGTGAACTCGTCCTGGAGTTGCCGACACACCTTCTCCCGAAGGTCGAGGTCGCCGCGCGACGCGCTCAGATCCTGCCCGAAGCGTTTGACCCGGCTTTGGAGTTCTTCCAGCAAGCCGGATTGCTCGCCGCACTCGGCCTCGATCTCGGTTCGCCGTGCGTGCCAGGTTGCGCGCTCTGTCTCGACCTGCTCGGCCTGTTCGCGTAACGCTTGTTCGCGCGCCTCGATCTGTCGGAGGCGGTCTTCCAATTGCGAAAGGGGCGAGGGGGGGGCCTCTTCTTGGAGCGCGATCGCGACGACCAGCTCGGCGGCGCCGACCCCCACGCTGTCGCCATCGGCGAGGTACGTCGAAGACACGGGCCGACCGTTGATGGTGATCGGCTGCACGGGGGCGAGCTTGCGCAGGCTCGCGCCGCCGGGCTGACGGGCGATCAGGCAGAGGACGGGGGGCAGGTTGGCCCCCGGTAGTCGGAGGTCGCAGCCCGGCACACTGCCGACGAGGAACCCGCCGTCCCCGACCTCGTAGGTCGCGGGTCGCCCGCCGCCGACGCGCACCTCGAGCCGAACCACTGCGGCAGGTCGGGCGTCGGGAGATGAATTGGCCATGCGACAACCCATCCTCACGGGCACATAGGATCCGAGACACGAATGGATGATAGGAACCACAATTGGCGAAAAAGAACAAGTGCAGGTGGACCTGGATGTGACTGTGGAAGTAGGCGAAGCCCAGGGGTTGCAACCCCTGGGCTTGGGGCAATACTCCTTATTGCCTACTTCCGTAGTCACACCCGGTGGACCTCAGACACTTCCGCAATGACTCGGAGCAGCCGGAACGTCCAGAATCGTGTATAAATAAGATGCCGACATTCCGACATCCCTCCTGAGTCCCACCCCATGCACCCATCGGCTCATCTTTCCCGCCGTCAACTGCTGCACGCGGGCACGATCGGATACCTCGGGCTGTCCCTGCCGCAACTCTTGCGCGCGGAGCAAATCGCCCCCGCCGATGCGAAGGCGAAGACGGCGGATGCGTGCATCCTCGTCTTCCTCAACGGCGGGCCTAGCCATCTCGACATGTGGGACATGAAGCCGAACGCCCCCGCCGAAGTCCGCGGCGAGTTCAAGCCGATCGCGACTTCAGTCCCCGGCATCCAACTCAGCGAACACCTGCCGCGCCTCGCCCGGTCGATGCACCGCGCGACGATCATTCGCTCGGCCCACCACAGCGTCAACAACGCCCACGCCGCCGCCGTCTACGCGGCCCTGACGGGCCACGACCGGGGCGAAGCGGGCGGCGGCACCAAGCCGACGGACAACCCGGCGATCGGCTCCGTCATCGGGAAGTTGTATCCTCCCACGAAGCCGGTGTTGCCCTATGTGTCGATGCCGTTCGTCACGAAGGAAGGGGCGGGCGGGCCACCCCAACCGGGCTTCTTCGGCGGCTTCCTGGGCCGGACTTACGATCCCCTGTTCATGCTGCGCGATCCCAACGCCCCGAGCTTCCGCATCTCGGAACTGTCGCCGCCTTCCGACCTCGCGAACGACCGGCTCGCCGCCCGCAAAGGGTTGTTGCGCGGCCTGAGTTCGGATCGCTCGGCGGGGGCCGATCGCCTCATGCGCGACATGGATGCCTTCCAGCACAAGGCGTTCGACATGCTGACCTCGACCGCGACCCAGCAAGCATTTCGTATCGAGCAGGAACCCGAGAAAGTGCGCGACTCCTACGGACGCAACATCTACGGCCAGAGCGTGTTGCTCTCGCGCCGCCTCATCGAGGCCGGTTCGCGCGTCGCCTGCGTCTCGTGGGCACCCGATGCGAATGCCACCTGGGACACGCACGGCGGCAACTTCGCGAAACTCAAATCGACCCTACTCCCGCAACTCGACTCCGCCGTCTCCGCACTGATCGAGGATCTGCACGCGCGCAGCATGTTGGAGCGAACGCTCGTCGTCGTCATGGGCGAGTTCGGACGGACGCCGAAGGTGAACGCCGGTGCGGGCCGGGACCACTGGAATTTCTGCTACGGCCTCATGATGGCGGGCGGCGGCATCAAGGGTGGCCACGTCTTCGGCGCGAGCGACAAGATCGGCTCTCGGCCCTCGAGCAACCCCGTCACGCCCGCCGACATCGTGGCGACGATCTACCACTGCCTCGGCGTCCCGAAGGATCTGGAATTGCGCGACAACCTCGACCGCCCTTTCACGCTCGTGCCGTGGGGCGACGTGATCGGCGATGTCCTGCGGTGAGCGGTGACGAGGTGACAAGGTGACAAGGTGAGTTAGGATGGGGCATGGAAGACGAAACCGTCATCGACCGGACACGCCGATGGATTGCGACGATGGTCATCGGGTTGAACCTTTGCCCCTTTGCTCGGAAGGTCTTCGAGGGGGACACGATCCGGTACGTCGTCAGTGCCGCGACGGACGAAGCCGCGTTGCTCGCCGACCTTACCAGGGAAATGAAGGCACTCCCTTGCACCCCGATCGCAGAGGTCGAGACGACGCTGGTCATCCACCCCCACGTCCTGGCCGACTTCCTCGACTACAACGACTTCCTCGACCTCGCGGAGGAGCGGCTCGAAGCCCTCGGCCTCGAGGGTGTACTCCAGATCGCAAGCTTTCACCCGGCGTATCGATTCGCCGACGTCGATGCCGACGCGGTCGAGAATTATACGAATCGCTCCCCCTATCCGATGCTCCACCTGTTGCGGGAAGATAGCGTTTCCGCCGTGTCGGGCGACTCGGACGAACTGCTGGCGATCCCCCGGCGAAACATCGAGACGCTGCGGGCGTTGGGACGAGAGAAGATCCTGGAGACGGTGAAGCCGCCCGCGCGATGAGCGACTCGGCGCCCGCCGTGCGCGGCGCGTCCTGAGCGAGGCGGAGGCAAGGTCTTCGGGCCCGCGCGCGCCGCCAAGTATCGCACGGCATTCATGAGGGGGCGCGTCACAAGCCTCTGCGGGGACGCTATATGTCTGCGAGAGGGGAGGGGAATCAGGACTCCGGCTCAACGGAAGATCATTCACCCCACTCGCCACCGAAACCCGAATGGAGAAAGTCATGAAAAGCCGTTCCCGCGTCGCGATCCTCGTTCTGCCCGCCCTCGCCATCTGCGCGGGTCTCGCCATCGGCCCCCTCGGCCGGGCCGCCCCCCCTACCAAGGACGGCATCGAGAAGTCGAAGCAGGCGGAAGCCGATAAGATGCGCAAGGCCGACCTAGCCAAGATGACCGCTGCCGTCGCCCACAACGGCAAGCTGTCGGCCGCCAACTACTGGCACCACGCGGAGCTGCTGCACCACGGGAAGAAGCGGACGATCGTCGCCACGCGACTGGACAAGATGTCCGCGAAGGGGGCGAAGCCGCTGGCCAAGACCTTCGACCCGAAGGCAGGCAAACGCTCCACCCTCACCGTGATAGGCGAGGACGTACCGCCCCCCGGCTTCGGCCACGGGTTCGACTGGGACCGTGCGGAGGATGTCACGTTGGTGATGTTCATCAACGCCGCCGACTCGACCGGGGTCAGTATCAACGGGGTGCAGGCGGGGGACAAGGTGCGAATCGTGTCCGCCGTCGGGAACGCCTCGTTCTCGGAGTCCTCCCTCAAGAAGATCGTTTCCAGCCTCGTCGCCGTGGCCGGGGTCGCCGGCACGATCCTCGCGCCGGAGGCCAAGGACGCCATCGCGGCCGCCGAGAAGGTTATCATCGAACAGACCAACGGCATGAATTTGAAGAGAAAGTGCCGCGATGCGTTCGGCGAGGATCCGGCCTCGGGTGCCAAGGCGTGTCAGGAAGGCGGGTTGCTCGTCTGCATGCCCGGAGCCGGCGGCATCTACTACAGCGGCGACCGCGACCACAAGGTGCGTTGGATCAAGCAGCCCGGCGACCGGACGGACGCGGCTCTGCCCGCTCACATCGCCCAAGGCTACGCCTTCTTCCCCAGGCGAGGGGACTCCGCACACAACACCCGGATAGCCAAGGAGACCGGGCCGATGTTCGTGACGGCCTGGGATTTCGCCTACGGGGACAATGCCGGCTACTACAAGGTCTTCGTCACGCTGACGAAGGGCAACGGGCCGCCGGTGGAGCCGAATCCTACCAAAAAGGGGCCAAACGCCAAGCCGAAGAAGTAAAGAGGGGACCCGAAATCGACCGCCCTCCCGAGGTCCGCTGGACTCCGGGAGGGCCGCCTCCGTTGCCGCCGATCGCACGCGATTCGACGGCCGGGGCAAACCGGTACTTCCCGCGACCGCATTCCCGTTCCGCTCCTCGGGCGGCACGGACTGTCGCGACTCCGCAGCTTCGGATAGGGAAAATGAGTGTTTCGTCCTTCGACACAGGGGAACGGCAATGGATCATGAACGGTTGACTCGACGGGAGTTTCTGGTGACCACTGCGGTGGCCGGACTGGCCACGTCGATCGCGACTCAGCGACTCGGCGCGGCGGTCGCCTCGAACTACGCGAAGACGGTGCTGGCGAAAAGGCCGGTCGCGTACTGGCGTCTGGGAGAGGACAAGGGACCGGGTGCCCGTGATAGCACCGGGAATGGGCACACGGGCACCTACCGGGGAGCGCCCGCCTTCCGGAAAAAGGGCGCGATCGAGAGCGATGCGAACACGGCCATCAGGCTCGACGGGAAACGCTCCTACGTCGAGATCCCCGGTCACAAGTCCTTCAGCCAGCCGACCAGCGGCAAGGGGTTGACCGTCGAGGTCTGGGTCCGTCCCGAGGTCTTGGAGTTCGAGGGCGAAACCGACGACCCCCATATCCACTGGCTCGGCAAGGGCGAGCCTGATCGGCACGAGTGGGCCTTGCGATTCTACAGCCGGACATCGAAGGATCGGCCCAATCGCATCTCGGCCTACATCTTCAACCCGCAGGGAGGTCTCGGTGCGGGCGCGTATTTCCAGGATGAACTGACGGCCGGGCAATGGATTCATGTGGTCGCCTGCTTCGATCCTGGGGACGCGAACACGAAAGGCGCGGGCGTTCACATCTACAAGAACGGCGTACTGCGGATGGCCCCCCCCAAGCCTGGGGTGCTCTACAAGAATCCGAAGTGGCAGATCAGGCCGGCCCACGGGGCCGCGCCCCTACGGTTGGGCACGCGGGATCGGAATAGCTTCCTGACCGGCAGACTCGACGAGGTGGCCATCTACCCGCGCGTGCTGACGGCCAAGGAGGTTCTGGAGAATTACAGCGCGGGCAGGAGCAGATGAGTGGGGCGCGAGCGATGGGAGGACTCCAGCGATCGACGCGCGACATCCTCCGGTCGCTCGCGATCTCGGCTCGCCTGCCGGAATGTGTCACCCGCCCCAATCACGGTTCGAATCAAGCCCGAATATTACACCGTCGCATCGGAATGGTGAAGCCGATCGAGGAGTAGCCCTCTGCCCGAATTGCCGATCACCCCGCTTCCCCTTCGACGGTGGACTTCCGGCCCCCCTTCGGCCCGCGTAGTTCGCGATGATCCACTCCCAGGGCGGCCAGCACCGGCTGATACACGTCCGTAAAGAATATCTCTTCGCTGAAGATGCCCAGCTCCCTGACCTCCGCGACCCGTCGGCGGCTATCCGCGAGCAGGTGGACGGCGGGCATGCTGAAGGTGAGCAGCACACGTTTCAGTTGTTCCAGCGTCTCCTTGCGGTCCAGCTCCAGGAACAGTTGCACGACGCGGCGGTAGAAGGCGTGATGCGCTCGCTCGTCCACGGCGATCAGCCCCAGCAGGCGCGACAGGCACGGGTCGCCCTCCTCGTCTACCTTGTGGCGGAGGTTGCGGTAGTGGACGAAGGTGGCCAACTCCTGCACCATCGCGTAGATGAGCATCCCCACCGCGTTGTCCTGCGGCAGTTCGTATTCGTGGGTGAACACCTGCTGTTCCATGTCGGCCATCTGCTCGTCGGATCGGACTTTGGAGCGGAGGAGCCAGTCGCCGAGGGCCAGGGAGTGCTTGCTCTCCTCGTAACCCCAGTTGGCGTGGAACCAGGACCAGCCCTTGTTGGTTCGGATCAGGGGCAGCGCCTTTGAGATGTAGTCGGGGAGATAGAGTTCGACGGCGCAGAACGACTCGACCACGTCGGCGATGGCCGGGCTGATGTGCGGGTTCACCTGGTCCCAAGGGATGTCGTCCTCCAGGGACCAGCGGCGGTTGCGCTCGGCCTGGGAGAAGAACTCGCGGTAGAGGCGATACAGGCCGTCGCGGAGTTCGCGGCTGTCGGGCCGCAGGATATCGCTCATCGTCTATGTTCCAAAAGGCCATTGCATGACCTGGACGCTGTTCATTGCCGCGCCGGGTCCGTCACGAATGGCATTCGGCTCACTATATGATTCTGAGTGGCAGAAGGGAGGCGATACTCCCGACGAGGCCGCTCGAGGTCTCATCCCTGCGGAGGCGATTCCAATGGACAGAAAACGAGTACGCATCATCATCGGTCGTGGGATCCAGATATTCGGCGTCCCATTACCGAGGAATCGACCCATCAGCGTCGCGATCGGCTTGCCGTGGGACAGGATCATGGGCCGGCCGCCCAGGTCGTGCGTCTCGGTGGTCGGGTCGATGCCGAGGCAGTGGTAGATCGTCGCGGTGAAGTCGGCCCGCGTCGTCGGATGGGCGACGGGAAACGCGCCGTGCTCGTCCGAGGGCCAGAGAGTGTTTGCGCTCCTCGTAGCCCCAGTTGGCGTGGAACCAGGACCAGCCCTTGTTGACCCGAATGAGGGGCAACGCCTTCGCGATGAAGTCGAGACGGGGCGATGACTCGCAGTCTGGGATGCACTCTTTCGGTTGTCGGACTTTTTCTCGCCCGCCGCGTAACAACTTCGATCGTCCGCTCTATTTGATTATGTGGGCCGAGTCGGGAACAGCCTTCCGCACTCTTCGGAAGCTCTGGCAATTCCAAACTGCCTTCACAAGGAAATCGCATCATGAAGACCATGTGTATCGCTCTGATCGTCGCAGGGTCCGCCCTCGCCTTCGCTGGGTCGGCTGAGGCCGGGCCTTATCGGGGCACCCCCGTCGTCTACTCCGGGTATGGCTACCAACCCACCTACGCCTACTCGTATGTCCCGATCGTCCAGCCCTACTGTCTGGAAGTTGTGCCCGTCGTCTATGTCCCGAGGGTTCGCACCGTCAGCTACTATGTGGACCCCGTCGTGACGACCTACTACCCCCTCACCTATAGTTCCACTTATGTCGGCTCCTACCGGCGCGTGGGCCGACGATGAGGAACGACGAGACCAAGGCGGACTCAGGCGGATGCCGTCCTCGCGTCCCGAGGATCATCACGCCCCCTTCTGTTGGGATGTAGTCCTACTCGAGGGGACAGCGGCGGTTCCTCGAGGAACGAACGCCGCTGTCTCTTTGTTTACGATATCAACCAACAAGTGAGGCGATCGGCTTGCCGTGCGACAGGATCATGGGCCGGCCGCCCAGGTCGTGCGTCTCGGTGTCCGGCTTAATCCCCAGGCAGTGGTAGATCGTCGCGGTGAAGTCGGCGGGCGTCGTCGGGTTGGTTTGGGGATAGGCGGCGTACTTGTCCGAGGAGCCGTGGACCGTGCCGCCCTTGATGCCGCCCCCGGCGAAGAGGACGGAGTAGCACTCCGGCCAGTGTTCCCGGCCCGCGTTGCTGCGCGTGATCTTCGGCGAGCGTCCGAACTCGGCGGCGACGACGACGAGCGTCTCGTCCAGCTGCCCCGCCCGGTCGAGGTCGGTCATGAGGGCGTCGAACGCCTTGTCGAAGGGCGGGACGAGGTCGTCCTTGTGGGCGGTGAAGTTGTTCCAGTGCGTGTCCCAGGCGAAGCCGTTCTTGCCCTGCGCGCGCTGCCAGTTGCACTGGACGAGCCGAGCGCCCGCGTCGAGGAGTCGTCGCCCGAGGAAGACCGACTGGCCGAACAGGTTGCGCCCGTAGCGGGCACGCTCCTCCGGCCTCACCGCCGCCAGGTTGACCGCCTTGCGGACCGCTTCGGAAGAGATCACGTCGAGCGCGCGGGCCTGATTGTCGCGGAGCGACCGGCTGATGGCCATTTCGTTCAGCTTCGTCGTCTTCACCTCCAGTTGGCCGAGCAGGCCGAGTCGGCGTTTCAGCGATCCAGGCGTGTCATTGGGCACCAGCGGCAGGTGATCCAGCTCGAACTTCTCGTCGTTGGGATTGCCACCCGTGAGGAGCGGGTCGTACTTGCCGCCGAGCGCCCCGGCGAATTGGCCGGAGCGTCGCCCCCCGGCCACGTCCATGCGGTGCGGGACGATGACGAACGGCATCATCGGCCCCTTGCCCGGAGCGAGTTTGGCGACGCAGCTGCCCATGTGCGGCAAGTCGGCCCGGCTCATCGAGTTGACATCGCTCACCGAACCCGGATATGGCGAGCCGGTAAACATCCAGTACGAGCCGCGCCCGTGATCATTGTGCGTGTGATACATGCTTCGGACGAGGCCGATGTGCTTCATCCACTTCGCCGCTCCGGGGAGCAATTCGGAGAAGCGAACGCCCGGCACCGTCGTCGGAATCGTCTTGAAAATGCCGCGAATGTCTTCGGGGGCGTCCGGCTTCGGGTCGAAGGTGTCGAGCTGGGCCGGGCCACCCGACAGGTAGAGCATGATGCTGCGCTTCGCCTTACCGAAACTGCGGCCACGCGGGATCGACTTCGGAGGGGCAGCGCCGAGGGCCGTCTGCTCGAGGAGGAACGGCAAGGTGAGGCCGAGCGAGGACAGGCCGCCGATGCGGAGCATCTCGCGGCGGTCCAGCGAAGGCCCGGCGGGATTCCAGAGGTCGAGCATGGTCGGCGTCCTT
>JANXSH010000215.1 GCA_025356615.1 Planctomycetia bacterium
TCCGTCTGATATTTTTCGAGTAGGATGGACGCGATTTTGCGACTCGATTTAATGCAGAGTGAAAGACGATAAATCCGACGGCGAGTAGTTTCGGAGAATCGCCAATTCGTCTTCCGCCTGACTGCCTTCGTCGCATTCATCCGTTTCCTAATTTCGGACAACTCCGCTCTTTCTTCTGCTTCCGTCGAACGCGCCGACACGCACACGAAAAGCGGAACCTCACCCGTCGTCTGGATCAACCGCGCAAGTTCCGCGTCACCCGGTTCCAAATCGCACAGACCGACGATGGACGCGATGTGAGCGTCGGCGCGTGCAAACCGACTGACGGAAAACCCCACCACCCCGGCGGCACCCACCGACCGCGCCCTTTCGACGGCAAACGCGAGTGTCGCCCGAGCCTCATCGGAGTTGGCGTGCGCCACCGCCTCAAATTTCGCCACCACTTTTATTCCCAACCCGACCGCCATTTGGCGAATCGTCCATTCGTACACCTGAAGGTGACTTCGTTGTTCCCTTCCGCTCACCCGCAAATAGAGGACAACCTTTGTCCTTTTTATCAACTGGTCGAAGTTGGTGAACACCGATCGAACGGTGAACTCCTTCCGGTTCTCGATACCTATGTCGTTCTGGTCATCATGTTTCATCCCCACCCTCACGAGCGGCGAATTGTACTCCAGCGATCTCGTCCGGTAGCGATCCGACGCCCGCCTCATCTCGGCCTCCTGATGTCTACAACTCCTCTCCTGCTCATGACGGCTCGCCCGGCATACCACGATGCGAGGCTTACCGTCGTCCACGGAGTCCTTGAACAGCGTTGATGGATCGCCACCGGCCAACTTGCGATTTACCACGTCGAGCGCTGACGTGTATGGGAGCTTCTGTCGTTGCCCGCTCATCTGTCCCCTTCACGTTCTGCTGTTGACTCCCCTGCTCTTGGGAACTCTACCACCTACACGCTCGCCCTTCTCGTCCTCTGGAATCCGATCCAGCCCCCGTTTCCTTCCGCAGAACGGCACCCAGGACCGCGTCGGAGGGGCAAATTAGTCTTGGCCCCGTCCGAACGCCTCGGATGCGTCAGAGGCACTGGTTTCACTGTGAAATTAAACCTGTCGCTCCTGAGCGTCTCTGTGCCTTCGCAAGCCCTGACGGCCTCACAGAGCCTCCGACGGCCTCACAGAGCCTAGTCGGGGTAAAAGTCGCGCTGGCCTGTTCGGCAGCGTCTCCGCTCGGGCTTGGGCGGTTGTCCACCTGCCCGCCGTTTCTCGAAATCGGCGAGTGCCTCGGCAGTGACTACCCAGCGCGGTTTGCCGCTCATCGTTGCCGAGGTGTTGACCGCGAGTAGCTCGCCGCGACGAATCCAGCCTCTCACTTTGTCCTCGCCGACTCTGTAGCGTTTTGCGACTTCGGCGGTTGTGAATCCGTGTTGAGCATCACTTTTCACGGGGCACCTCCCCGAACCTCGGAAGGACGTGACGCACTAGCCCAATGACCTCCACCCAGCGGAGCCGAATAGCTCCATCGGGCAGAAGGTAGTGAGGGAGTAGTTTCCGGCGGGCCATGCGCGTCGAGGTGCCCAGAGGCCAGTTCAGTCGCTTGTCGATGTCCTCGGGAAATTCTAGGTCGGTATCCATCGCTCACTCCGCTTGTAGGTGGCTCCTACAAACTCATGGAGAGCAGCGCCCGAGGCCGATCTTCGCGACGTTTTCGTATCTTTCCGACGTTTGGCTATCTCGTCGTTCCCTTGTCACTCCTCGGTCGGTGTACTTGGCCACTGATCTCAGGGACTAAAATCCCGTCGCGACTGTAGACGTATTGCCCCTGGACCGTTGCCTGTCGATTGCTGGTCCGATCCGCCATCGCTCCGAACTGCGAATCAAGCTCGTTCCACCATGTCACGAGAGCGCCTCGCTCTACTGTAGGCTGACCGCCTCGTTTGGCTGCCAATACGATCGGCCCGGCGGACCGCTCCGCCAGCTTGCGAACTTTACGTTTCTCCTCGGTAGTGTTCTTGAGGCCGAGCGCAAGGACGATTGATCGCCAGCTTGTGAGGTAGTCCTTCTGAGCGGAAGGCTCTGCCTGAGCAGGCAAGGCGAGGCGGGGGGAGGCAGACCCACGGCTCCGAATTGCTTCAAGCGCGGCACTCATGTAGGCGAGCCGCTCGCCTAGATTGGCCCCCTGCCAGGCCGCAGGCGTCAACCCTGGCACATGTCTGCAAACGATGAGCGAAACCCTTCCGATCTCTTCCTCGGTCCAATAAAGACTAAACTCGCCATTGCTGAACTTGTGTAGGTTTTTGTCGAACATATCGCGGGGAGTCGGGAGGGGCATGATGGCCACAGTTGATCGAGTCTTCTTGTTACTGCCATCGTCCGCACGGGGCGTGTCGCACGCCGGTAGGATAGTAGGCTCGATCAGGAACTCACAAGCCAAGCCGTCAAATCTCAGAGCCAGTTCAGACATGTTCCACCATTCCTTTCGGTAAGGCCGGTCGGCCAGTGAAGGGGCGAATGGTAAATCCCCTTCGCTGGCCGGACCACGGCGATAGCTAATCGCCTAGCGCAGCAGGTATTGTATCTCCGAAGCGTATCGAGGTCGATTCGGGAGAAAATTGTCTCCACCCCCGCAACCGCCTACAATCTCGCTGCCCTACCTCTCGGGTGAGTTCTTCGCGGGGAACAACCACGCCCGGACGTAGTCACTCACGGCCTTCAATCTCCCGTCGCTGATGCCCTCACGGTACACGCTGGCCATGTCGTTCGTCGCGTGCCCCATGAGATGATCGACGGCGGGCTGATCCTTCGCTTCATCGGCTACGGTTCGGAAGACGTGGCGGAGTGTGTAGAAATTGCGGTGCCCGTTGATGCCGAGTTTGTCGAGAAGTTTCCGCATCTCCTTCGTGATGGGGCTATCGGGCGTGTCCTTCGCCCACGGCAACCCGTATTTCGTGATGAACGTCAGCCCGGCATGTTCTTCGTCCTTCGGGTCGGGGCGATCCGCCAGCGCCTTCCGCAGAGCCAGGACGGTTTCGGGCCACAGGGGGCAACGGCGCTTGATGCCCGTCTTTGGCCGAGGGTAGTCCAGCCATCCGGCGTCGAGATCCAGGGCGGTCGTCGGCAGGTGCCCGCAATCGCTGTTCCCGAACCCGCAGTTGATGCCCAGCATGACCATCGCCTTCATCTGGACCCCGGCGGCGTCGAGGAGGCGGCGAAGCTCGTCGGCAGAGAACAGTTTTGCCCCCTGCCCCGCCCGGTGAAGACGAAAGGTCTTCTTCGTCGGCCCCTTGAACCCAGGGCCGAACCGGACCGGCGTCGGGATCAGCCCGGCGTCGAAGGCGTGTTTGAAGACGGAGCGAATGTGCTGGATAGTCACGGCGAGCCGATGCGGCCCCCACTTCGTCGCCATCTTGTTCCGCAGGCCCGCGAAGTCTTGCGGGTCCAGGTCCGCCACGATCCTCGACTTGCCGATGTGCGCGACCAGCGTATCGGCGGCCCGCTTATAGTTGGCGAAGGTGTGCGGGGACAATTCCCCGGCGTCGAGCAGCGCTTGCTTGTGGTTAAGGAACCCGTTGGCCGCGTCCTTCACGGTCACGGCTGTTGTGGAGGGGCGAGGTTTGCGGCCGGCGTGCAGCGCGTCTTTTTGTTCGAGATACTTCGCCAGGGCGGCGTCGGGATCGCGCCAGGGGCCGAAGTAGTGTATCTGGCCCCGGATCTTCTTGGCCCACCGATTCGTGGAGTGGGGGAAGAGGGGGAAGTCGGGGTAAGGTTTGTTCGGTTTAGCGGGCTTACCGGGAGTGTTGCTCCGCCCGCCCTCGACACCCGATCTGACACCCGCAGACTTGTTCGATTTGGCGGGCTTGCCAGGAATGGCGGGGATGCTAGAATCAGCTTCGGACATGGTGATTGCTCTCTTGCTGGGCATTCACTGCGTTGACGGCCGGTTGTTACAGCAACCGGCCACTTTCAACCAGGATACCGGGTGTCAGATCGGGTGTCAAGGACGGTAAGATGGGGAAGGGCAATCGACATAAGTCGATGATATTTAGGTAGTTGGCGGCGTAGCTCAGGGGTTAGAGCAGGGTCTTCATAAGGCCAAGGTCACTGGTTCAAATCCAGTCGCCGCTACTCGGTTGGACGGACA
>JANXSH010000230.1 GCA_025356615.1 Planctomycetia bacterium
GAGCGGCCCTGCTCGGTGACGAGCTGGACGGCGGACTGCTTGAATTCTTGGGTGTAGGTGCGTCGCTGTCTTGCCATGTTGGACCTCCTGAGTAGAGTTTACACTCTTAACTGGGTGTCCACCATTCCTGGGGAGGTTCAGAGGTTAGCCGTACTCGCCGCTGAAGGATGTATCACAGGCAGGTCGGAGGCGGTTATATCATCGGCTGATGTTTCGATTGCATCCGTCAGAAGACGTTCCAGGTCATTCGTAGGAAGCATCTGACTGCGTAGCAGGTCTATCATCGTCTCGATTGACCGGATTCGTCTCTGGAGAGGACTGGCGGCTTTCTTGACTATATGATGACTGTCATCGAGGTCTTGGAGGTATCGTCTCCAGTATGGTAGAGATGACGCCTTGTTATCTTGGATCTCGGCATCATATCGTTGGCGGAGTTGGCGGACTGATATCTGGACACCGCTCCCCCGAATCCTCCATGTTTTCGTGCTGGCATCGTATGTGCCACTTTTCCTACTTCTCACGTCGTCCATTTCCTGACCCCGCCAATTACCCATGTGAAGTACCCAGGCTGGAGATTACCCAATCGGCACGATTGCCGCAAGGGTAATAGATATGGGGAGTTACGGCTTGCCAGACAGGGGTTTAGCGGGATATACTATCAGGGCAACGCCCTGGGTGTCGGGGGTAGGGCGTTGAAAATAGCCCTTCCCATTGTGTCACGTCCCACGTTCCGCGTCCCACGTCCCGCATCCCCAGGGCGTTGCCCTGGGCTTCAACATGCGACCCCGTTGGGGTCAAAACAAAAAACGTCTACTCAACTCTTCGCCCCGATCCCGCCCTTCTCCTTCGGGGCGGGGAACTTCTCCCGCAGCTTGCCGAACGGTTCGCTCCGCAACAGCGGCCCGAGGTCGGCGTCGTCATAACAGTTCCGCAGGAAATACGCCTCCGGCCGCATCTTTTCCAACACCGCGAGCGTCTCCTTCGCGTCGCTGGTGGAGGCGTGGGCGAGGACCAGCAGTAGCCGCCGCTCGTAGGCGTTCGCTTGCAGTCGTTCGGCTTCGCGGATGGCGTCCTTGGGTCGCTTCAGACGGACCAGGGAGCGGATCTGGTAGTCCGCGACCTTCGAGCGGACTTTCGTTCGGTCGAACGCCCCCTCGCGGTGTTCGGCCACTCGCTTCAGGATCCCTTCGAAATCCTGCTTCAGCCACGACGCCTCCAGATCCCACGTCGGCAGGGTCTCGTCTTTCGGATGCGCCTTGCGGTGGGCGTCGATTAGCGCCTGGAGTTGTAGGACATCCTTTTCCGCCAGGCACAGCTGGGCCAGTTCCTCGAACGTCCTCGCCCCCGGCTCGACCTCCTGATAGGTGGCGGCCGCCTTCTTCAGTTTGACGCGGGCCCGAAATAGGCCGTTGCGAAATCGCCACCCGTCCGCAGGCGTCACCTTGGCGAAGGCGGCGGCGAAGTGCGGGTCGGCCTGTTTGGGGTCGCCTCGCAGGAGGAACGATTCTCCCCGGAAGAACCGGAGGAGCGGTTCGTCCGCATGGCCCTTGGCGTGCTCGTCGAGGAGGGCCGTCAACTCGCGATCCTTTTTCTGAAAGACCAGCGCCGGGGCCAACGTCTCCAAGGCGACGTGTTTGTCGGGGGCCGCGCGATAGCCCTCTATCGACTGGCTGATGGCCTCCATGTCCTTCAGGAAGTGATAGACGTAGTTCTTTCGCAGGTTCTCGTCGGGCTGATCCTTGGTCGCCTTCTGGAACAGGGCGACCGCCTCGGCGGTCTTCTTCAGGAAGACCTTCGCCCGGATCTCGGCGGCGAGCAGCGTCAGCGCCTCGGCGGGGGTGGCGTGCGGTCGATGGGCCTCGATCAGGGATTGCAGCTCCGCCCCCTTCTTGTCCTCGGCGAACAGGTAGGTGAGTTGGGAGAAGGTCGAGTCGCGCGGCTCGGCCTCGGCGTAGACCTGGAGGCCCTTCCCTCCCCTGTACGCCGCGAGGACGAGTCGGGGGCGGAACCGCTCGCGGAGATCCTTCGGGGCCTTCTTCATCCCCTCCTTCAGCACGGCCTCCGCCTCGTCCCACGCGGCCTCGTAGATGTGGACCTCGCCTTGATAGAGGGCGAGCAAACCGTCGGCCGGCCGTGCGGCGCGGTGGGCTTCGACCAGCTTCCGCAGGTCGGCGTAGCGGTCTTCGTCCATGAGGTCGTCCGCGACCTCCCGGAACGCCTGGTCGGCGTCCGGGGCCGCCTTGTAGCCCTCGACTGTCATCCCGGCGACGGTCATGTCGCGGAGGAACTCGGAGATCAGGTCCGTCCGCTCCTTGGCCGGGAGTTTCCGGGCGAGGGCGGTTCGGAACAGGGCGAGCGCTTGTGGGAGTTCCTTGTCCCGGACCTTCGTGCGTATTCGATAGCGGAGCAGGTCGGTGCTGTCCGGCTCCTTCAGGGCGTGGGCGTCGAGCAGTTCCCGGAGGCGGGCGTCCTCGTTGGCGTAGTAGGCCAGCTCGGCCAACTGGCCGAACGTCTCCTTCCGGGGGCCGATCTCGCGGTACGCAGACAGAATGCTGCCCGTGTAATAGCGCGCCAACACACGGCTCGCGCGGAACGACTCCAGGACGAGTGCGTCCGGCGACAGGGCCAGCCCTCTCGCGAACGACTTCTCCGCTGCGGCGTACTGGCCTTCGTTGACCTGGATCTGAGCCTGGTACAGGGGTAACAGGGGATCCCCGGCGTCCTTCTTTTCGTGGGCCTCGACGAGGCGTTTCAACTCGTCGGTGCGGTAGGTCTTCATCGCCTCCGGGGCGAGGAAGCGGAAGGCGTCGCGCGGTGCCTCGACGGCTGCGTAGGCGTCGGCGTAGTGGTGGGCGGACGCCATCGCGGCCAGGAACCCGGAGGTGTAGCTCTGCCGCTTCGCGGCGTCCTTTTGCCCGGCGAGGGCCGATTTATAGAGAGTGACCGCGTCGTCGATCTCGCCCGCACGCGCCTTGCCCAGGGAGCGGTAGAAATCGACCGGGGTGAACTTGGGGTCGATGTCTCGCATGGCCAGGGCGAGGCTCTCCAGCATGTCGTAGGTCTTCCGCACTTCGCAATCGTCGGCCAGCGCCTCGAAGTGCTCGTGGGGTTTGGCGATCTTCGCGAAACGCGGCCCCACATCCATTTTGTCGTCGTTGCCCACGGACCGAAGGAATCCGTGGAAGACCACCGCGTCCGTAGGGTCGAAGTCCAGGGACTTACGGTAATCGACCGCCGCCTCGTCGAAGCGCTCCAGCCCCTGTAGTGCCCCGGCACGCAGAGAACAAACGCTCGCGTCTTCGCCGAGCAGCTCCCGGTACTTTTCGATGTGTTTCAGGGCCTTGTCCCACTGGCCCAGGTGGATGTAGGCGGACGCCAGGAGGTGGTCGAGGATCGCCATCCCCGGATGCAAATCGGCGGCCTTCTCCAATGCCTCGATCGCCTCCTTCGCTTCGCCGCGCCGCAGGTGGATCGTGCCCACCCACATCAGACGCTGGGCCGCGATGACATCAGGGAACTCGACGTTGGCGATCGACTTCAGCTTCCGGTCGGCGGCGTCGAAGTCGTTCTGGATGGTGATCGCGCTGACCGCCTCCCGGAGCGTCTTCATGGGCAGGCGAAGTCTTTCGATGCCCCGTTCTCCCCCGGCGAGCAGGACCGCCGACTCGGCAGAGAAGCGCGTGCCGGCGTCCAGGTCTTCGGTGTCGTAGACCTTAAAGCCGCCCGGTTGGCGGATGACCCACCAGCGCATCTTCAGTGTCACCGCGTTCTTCTTCTCGTGCCGGGCGATGACGACGGCCTCGTTGGCGTTCAGCCTCTTGACATGGCGGATCTCGAAGGTGTTCCATTCCATGTTGACGGCACCCTCGACCAACGACTTCTCGAGTTCCTTCCGTAAGCTCTGGGCGAAACTCCGCCTGAATTGGGTCGAGCGATTGGGGAGGACTCCGAGCGCGGCGAACTCGTCGGCCATGCGGTCCACATCGTAGTGGGACATGATGCGCGGGCCGTCGGCCGCGCGGAAGGCTTGGCCGAGTCCCTCGAACAGGGGCTTCAAGTCGTTCACCAACTCGTCGCGGTCCATCGGCTTCTGGTCGCCGAAGGCGTCGCGCAGGTCCTGGAGTCGCTCCTCCTCGTCCTCCTTCAGGAAGCCCGAATAGCTCGTCGGGCCGGGCGACCAGGAACCCCAGGACACGAACACCAGAAGGCTCCCCCCTCCCACGAACAGAGCGATCGCCCCCAGCCACGCCCACAGGATGCCCCACGGCCGGCGCGCCGTGGACCGCTTCCGCGTGAGGCGGGTGGCCAACTCGTCCTCGGTCCTCGACTCGTCGTGGCGCGGGTCGGACGCGGGACGCCTGTCGGGTCCGGTCGCGGGCAGGCGGTGCTTGCTGGGTGAGGTGTCTCCTCGATCCGGCCAGGCCGCGCCGGCCCGGAATCGCGTGCCGCAGGAGGGGCACTGGACGACGTTGTCGCCCTGCCCATCCGGCAGGACGAGCCGCCGTTTGCACTCGGGACACACGATGGTTTCTGGCATGAGTTCACCCGATACGAGGGGTCGCCGGACAATCCGGGATTAGTGTACGAAACTCGCGACCGTTCAGCCGCGACGCGAGGCGGCGCGCGCTGGCCTCGCGTCGCGG
>JANXSH010000289.1 GCA_025356615.1 Planctomycetia bacterium
CGATGATGACCTTTTCCATGTTCGCCAGGATCTTCTGGACCGTCCCGACCACGTCGGCCGCAGCGGGTTTGCGGGCTTCGCCCCCCGAATCGATCCTGGACATGCAGAGCCTCGCGTTGAGAGTCGGATTGAGTTGACTCCAGTCAGCGTAACGAGAGCGGACGTGTGCGGCAACGGCTCCCATCGACCGATCGCTCGAACCGGACCTTCGTCGATTCCTCCGCTCGACGTGTCGAGGGAACGCGACCCCAATTCGAGACCGCCGAGAGAGGTGTGTGAACTCCTCGTATTCCCGCTTCATGCCGAACTCGTCGTCACAATGTTCTTTGAGCGATCTATAAGGTGTAGCGGTTAGGAGGACTGAAGGGGCGACTCTCTGGCTCCTGTACCCATTTTTCGTGCGCCTTCCGGGGATCCTCCGAATATAATGACCCTATCGTTTTTATCGTAGCAGTCCCGAGGATGTCCCGGACGTTGCCCGATGACGTAGTCCCCTACCGCTCCAGGAGTAGAAGGAAGCTCTCCGCGTCGATCTCGATCGCTGGATGCGATTGCCGCAACCGTAATCTTCATCTAACCCGAGAACGCGCGTCGATGATGCCTTTCGCTCACTGCCATCCCCCTCTGGGGGGCCGGGCACTCTGCCCGAACGAGTTCCAGCCCGACACGCAGACTCCGCAACGGCGCGGCCTGCCTGGGATCTCATGCACCTTCACTTGCCCACTACTCGTCCCATGCAGGATGAATACGCGATGAACGCACTAGCGACCCCCTCCGAACATACGCAGCTCGACCGCCCTTCCGAAGTCGGTCCCCCGGAGCCGATCGCCATCATCGGCATCGGGTGCCGATTTCCCGGCGACGCGAACGACCCGGAATCGTTCTGGGCGTTGCTCCGTGACGGGGTCGATGCGATCGGCGACATCCCGGCCGACCGTTGGGATCCGCGCCTGTTCTACGACCCCGAGGCGGGCAAGGTCGGTAAGACCAACGCCCGCTGGGGCGGGTTCATCCGTGGGATCGACCAGTTCGACGCCAACTTCTTCGGCATCTCGCCGCGCGAGGCGGCGCGTATGGACCCCCAACAGCGCCTCCTCCTCGAGGTCGCCTGGGAGGCGCTCGAGGACGCGGGCCTGGCCCTGGAACGCATCGCGGGCACCAAGACCGCCGTCTACGTCGGCATCTCCAGCTACGACTACATGACCATCCAGGCGACGGGGGGCGACTACTCGGGGATCGATGTCTACTCCAACACCGGCGGCGCGCTGAGCATCGCCGCCAACCGGATCTCCTACAATTTCAACCTCAAAGGCCCCAGCGCCATCGTCGATACGGCCTGCTCGTCGGCGCTCGTCGGCGTCCACCTCGCCTGCCAAAGTATCTGGCACGAGGGCTGCCCGATGGCCCTCGCGGGCGGGGTCAACGTCCTGCTCAACCCCAACGGCTACATCGGCTTCAGTCGGCTGTCGATGCTCTCTCCCGACGGGCGCTGCAAGGCGTTCGATGTCAGCGCCAACGGCTTCGTCCGCAGCGAGGGGGCCGGCATGGTCGTCCTCGAGCCGCTGTCGCGGGCGCTGGCCGCAGGCCGACGTATCTACGCGGTCATTCGCGCCACGGGTGTGAATCAGGACGGTAGGACCAACGGCATGACCGTCCCCAGCGAGGAGTCGCAAGCCGACCTCGTCCGCGACTGCTGCAAGATGGCCGGCGTCGCGCCGGGCACGATCCACTACGTCGAGACGCACGGCACGGGCACACCCGTCGGCGACCCCATCGAGGCGCGGGCGTTGGGCACCGTGCTTTCCGAAGGCAGGGCCGAGAACCATCACTGCCGCATCGGCTCCGTCAAGACGAACGTCGGCCATCTGGAGCCGGCGTCCGGCATCGCCGGCCTCATCAAGGTCGCCCTGGCGCTCCAACAACGCCAGATCCCGCCGAATCTCCACTTCATCAACCCCAACCCGGACATCCCCTTCGAGGCGCTGCGCCTGCGCGTCCCGGTGGCGCTCGAGCCTTGGCCCGAGGACGGTGGCCCCGCCCTGGCCGGCATCAACTCGTTCGGCTTCGGCGGCACCAACGCCCACGCCATCCTCGAGGGGCCGCCCTCCGCCGAAAAGAAGCACGCGCGGAGCAACGGCGTCCACGGCCACGAGAAGACGAACGGCTCGCACCCCACCCCGTCGCCCGGCGTGCTGTTCCCCCTGTCGGCACGCAACCCGGCGGCTCTGCCGGAGTTGGCCCGGTCCTACCACCGTCTGCTCGAGGCGGACAAGCTCTCCCTCGCCGACCTCTGTTACAACGCGGGCGTCCGTCGGAGTCATCATCCCCATCGCTTGGCGCTGGTGGCACGATCGAAACAGGAGTTGCTCGAGGCGCTGGGCACCGTCGCCGTGGGCGAGACGCCGCCGCTGGCCGAATCGGGGCATGTCGTAGCGGCCAAACTACCCGGTCTGGCGTTCGTCTGCTCCGGGCAGGGGCCGCAGTGGTGGGCGATGGGACGGCAATTGCTGTCCCAGGAGCCGGTCTTCCGCGCGATGATCCTGCGCTGCGACGAGCTGATTCGCGAACTCGGTACCTGGTCGCTCTACGACGAGATGACGGCCGACGAGTCTGCCTCGCGCATGCAGGAGACCGCGATCGCCCAGCCGGCCATCTTCGCGATCCAGGTCGCACTGGCGGAGCTATGGAAGTCGTGGGGCATCGTCCCCGACGCGGTGATCGGCCACAGTGTCGGCGAGGTCGCCGCAGGCTACATCGCGGGCGTCCTGACCCTCGAGGAGGCCGTCCGCGTCATCTTCCACCGCGGGCGGTGCATGGACTTCGCCCCTGGCCAAGGGAAGATGCTCGCCGTCGGACTCACCGCCGAGGAGGCCCGCCGCGAGGTAGCGCCTTACGGCTCCCGAGTGTCGATCGCGGCCATCAACAGTCCCACGTCCATCACGCTGTCCGGCGAGGCCGGCCCCCTCGAGGAGATCGCCGCGAAGCTTACGGAACGTCAGGTCTTCTCGCGATTCTTGCACGTCCAATACGCCTTCCACAGCTCCCAGATGGACCCCGTGGAGGGGCCGCTGATCGAGTCGCTCGCGGGTCTCGAGCTTTCGCCGGCCCGGATCCCCCTCTTCTCGACCGTCACCGGCCGGCGCGTCGCGGGGCCGGAATGGGATGCCGATTACTGGTGGCAGAACGTCCGCAAGACGGTGCGATTCACGGACGCGGTCGATCGGCTCGTCGAGACCGGCAACCTCACGTTCGTCGAGCTGGCCCCGCATCCCGTCCTCGGCAGCGCCGTCGCCGCCTGCCTGGCTCAACGTGGCGTCCAGGGCAAGATCGTCGCCTCGCTGCGCCGCCAGGAGGAAGAGCGCGTAACGATGCTCCGCGCGCTGGGCGGCCTCTTTGCGCAGGGCCATGCCGTCGCCTGGGATCGGCTTTTGCCGACGGGTGGCCGATTCGCCCGCCTGCCGTCCTACCCCTGGCAGCACGAGACTTATTGGCACGAGCCGGAGGAGTCGCGTCAGCTGCGCCTACCGACGCTGATCCACCCCCTGCTCGGCCGCGCGCTGAACACGCCCGCGCCGTCGTGGCAGAACAGCCTGGAACTCCGTCTGCTTCCCTACCTCGTCGATCACCGGGTCCAGGGACAGGTCGTCTTGCCGGGGACGGCCTACCTGGAGATGGCCCTTGCCGCCGGCCAGACGGCCGTCGAGGGCGGCTGCGGGGTCATCGAAGAAGTGCAGATGGTCAAGGCGTGCTTCCTCCCCGAGGGGGAAAGCCTGGTGATGCAAACCACTTTCGACCCCGCCGATTCGACCTTCACCGTCTTTAGCCGGTCCCAGGACGCCGGGCAGCGCTGGACGGTCCACGCGCGGGGCGTGTTGCGGTCCAAGGCGTCGCGGAGCGGCGAAGTCGCCCCGGCCCCCGTCTCCATCGACGAGATCCGCGCGCGGTGTCCCGTGGAGATGGTCGGTGAGGAGTGTTATGCGCACTTCGCGACCAAAGGCCTGGACTATGGGCCGTCGTTCCAGGGCGTCACGCGCCTCTGGCAAGGGAACCGCGAGGCGCTCGGGCGGATCCATGTTCCCGAAACTCTGCGCGAGACTTACGGCGAGTATCTGGTCCACCCCGCGACCCTCGACGCCTGCCTCCAGGTGATCTTCGGGACGATGTCCGGCGCGGGCGAATCGGGCGGCGTCTACCTGCCCGTCGGGATCGAACAGGTTCGCGTCCATGCCTCGCTCGCCGGCGCGGTGTGGTGCCACGCCCGGCTCGTCGAAAAGGATCGGCAAGGGCTGTTGGCCAACCTCATGGTCTACGACGAGGCCGGCAGATTGCTCGTCGAGGCGCGCGGCCTGCGCTGCCAGTCGGTCGGTGGCAAGTCTGGTGACGGCGCGGATAGCCTCGATGACCTTCTCTACGAGTTCCGCTGGCAGTTCCAACCGCGCGCGGGCCAGGTCCGGCAGGCCGGCGCGGGCGGGTTGCCCGCTCCGAGCCTGATCGCGGCCGATGTCCAGGCGGAAGCCGGACGACTGGCCCTCGAGCAGCGCGTCCGCGAACGTTACGACAGCCTGGAACCGCGCCGGAACGCCTTGTGTTCCTCGCTGATCTGGCAGGCATTCACCCAATTGGGTGTTGATGTGCGACCGGGGGCACGGCTCGACGCCGATGCGTTGATGGAGCGTCACGCGATCGTCCCCCGGCATCGCCGTCTCGTGGGGCGCTTGCTTTCCATCCTGGGCGAAGACGGCGTACTCCAGCACACCAGCGAAGGCGCATGGGAGGTGGTCCGCGCTCCCGCCGACCTCGCCCCGGCGGAGACCTGGAAGAGTCTCGTCGCCGAGCATCCGGCCTTCATCGCGGATTTGATCCTCGTGGGCCGGTGCGGCCAGAACCTGGCCGGGGTGCTGCGCGGGGAGGTCAACCCTCTCCAACTGATCTTTGCCGAAGGCGGTCTCGGGATGGCCGAGCATTTCTATCAGGACTCGCCTTGCCAGCGCTTCTATCACAGCGTCGCCCAGGCCGCCATCACTCGACTCATGGAGGAGTTCCCGAAGGATCGCCCCCTGCGCGTCCTCGAGATCGGCGCGGGGACGGGCGGACTCACGTCCTATATTTTGCCGCTACTGCCTATTGGGCGAACTACCTATGTGTTCACTGACCTGTCTGGCGGCTTCTTCAGCAAAGCGGAGCAGAAGTTCGGCGACTTCCCCTTCGTGGAGTACCAACGGCTCGACATCGAGAGCGACCCCAGCGCGCAGGGCTTCGCCGACCACACGTTCGACCTCGTCCTCGCCTCGCAAGTGTTGCACGCCACGACCGACCTGCGCCGAACCCTCGCCCACGTCAAGCAGATGATGGTCCCGGCGGGCGTGCTCCTGATTCTGGAAGCCGTCCGTGCGCCGCGCTGGTTCGACATGGTGTTCGGCCTCCTCGAGGGCTGGTGGCGGTACACCGACACCGACTTGCGCCCGGCCCACGCCACGCTCTCCTTCCCCGCCTGGCGAGACGTGTTCGAGCAGGTCGGCTTCACGGAGCCGACCGACCTCAGCCTTCCCGCCGGCGAACGCTCGATCGAGAGCGCCGTGATCGTGGTCCGCGCCCCGATCTTCCTTTCCTCTCCCTCCGGTACTCCGGGGGGAGAGGGGTCGGGGGTGAGGGGGGCGGATGAGGCACGCCCCACCCCCTCACCCCTAACCCCTCTCCCCCGGAGTACCGAGGAAGAGGGGGACCAAGCTCCCGTCGCGCAGGGTAGCTGGCTACTCTTCGCGGACAAGGGAGGTGTGGGCGAAGACCTGGCCCGCCGGCTGACGGCGCGCGGCGAGCGCTGCAAGGTCGTCCTCGAAGCCGACCTTGCCCCCGATTCGCGCGAGGAGATGAAGCGTCTCCTCGAACCGCTCTTGCTCGCCGAGGTGCCGCCCTGGCGCGGCGTCGTTCACCTCTGGAACCTCGACGCGCCGATCTCTGGGGACACCGCGACCCTGGAATCGGCACAGATGCCGGGCTGTCTCAGCGTCGTCCACCTCCTCCAGGTCTGGACCGAGGTTATGGGGCACGCCCCGACGACGCCCGCCCTCTGGCTGGTCACGTCGGGCGTGTTCGACGTGACGGGACAGGTTCCCCAGGCGGATTCGCCCTCGATCTCCATCATCCAGTCGCCCCTGTGGGGGTTGGGGCGCGTCGTGACGAGCGAGTTCCCGCAGTTCCATTGCAAGATGGTGGACCTCGGCGCGCGGGACGCTTCCGAAGTCGGCTCCCTGTTCGAGGAACTGTGGACGGCCGGCGACGAGGACGAGATCGCCCTGCGCGGTGCGGCTCGCTACGTCCACCGCTACCAGCGTCGCGCCCTCGATCGGCCCTCGCGCCGGGAGTCGGGTCGCCAGGCCGGCGACTCCTACCGGCTCGAGGTGTCGCGGTCCGGCACCATCGACGGCCTCACCCTCCGCGCCTTGCCGCGCCGGGGGCCGGGGGCCGGCGAGATCGAGATCCAGGTTCTCGCCGCGGGCCTCAACTTCAGCGACGTGATGAAGGCGCTCGGCCTCTACCCCGGCCTCCCCGATGGCCCGGTGCCGCTCGGCATCGAGTGCAGCGGGCGCGTCGTCGCGGTCGGTGCGGGCATCGAAGAGTTCCAGGTCGGTGATGAGGTGGTGGCGATCTCGCCGTTCTGCTTCAGCGCTTATCTGACGATCCCCGCGCTCGTCGTCGCCCACAAGCCGAAGCACCTCACCTTTGAGGAAGCGGCGACCATCCCCATCGCCTTCCTCACGGCGGACTACGCGCTTAATTACCTGGGCCGGATGGCCGAGGGCGAACGTGTCCTGATCCACTCCGCGACCGGCGGCGTCGGCCTCGCGGCGATCCAGCTGGCCCGCAAGGGCGGGGCCGAGGTCTTCGCCACGGCCGGCACGCCCGAGAAGCGCGAGCTATTGCAGACGCTCGGCGTCGAGCACGTCATGGACTCGCGGACGTTGGCCTTCGCCGACGAGGTCATGCGGGACACCGCCGGTCGAGGCGTCGATCTCCTCCTGAACTCCCTGGCGGGCGAGGCGATCCCCAAGGGCCTCGCGTGCCTCGCCGACCACGGCCGATTCCTGGAGATCGGCAAGCGCGACATCTACCAGAACAGCCGGCTCGGCATGTTCGTCTTCCGCAAAAATCTGTCGCTCATCGCCATCGACCTCGACCGCGCCCTGCGTGAGCGGCCCGCCCACATCGCGGCCCAGTTCCGCCACCTCGTCGCGGCGTTCGATCGGCACGAATTGACGCCCCTGCCGCACCGCGTGTTCCCGATCTCGAACGTCGCGGGTGCCTTCCGCCACATGTCCAAGGGCCGGCACCTGGGCAAGGTCGTCCTGTCGTTCCAGGACCAGACGGCGGCCATCGCCCCGCGATCCGGGGAGACACTACGCCTCCGCGCGGACGCTTCGTATCTCATCACCGGCGGTCTGGGCGGCTTCGGCCTGAGCGTGGCGAAGTGGCTGGCCGAACGCGGGGCGAGACATCTCGTTCTGGTCTCCCGCAGTGGCATCACCTCGCCGGAGGTGCAAAACACCGTGGAGGCCCTCGAGCAGAGCGGCGTCCGGGTGATGATCGCGAAAACTGACGTTTCTGATGCCGGCGCGGTGTCGAACCTCATGGCCGACGTGGGCCGGACTATGCCTCCGCTGCGCGGAGTCATCCACGCGGCGATGGTCCTCGACGACTGCCTGATGCTCAACTTGAACCAGGAGCGGCTCCAGCGCGTCTCGGGGCCGAAGATGAGCGGGGCGTGGAACCTCCACATCGAGACGCTCGACCAGCCGCTCGACTTCTTCGTCCTG
>JANXSH010000594.1 GCA_025356615.1 Planctomycetia bacterium
GGGGGCGACCGGGGTCTTCACTCCCGCACCTGGAGCAGAGGAGCCGGCCGTCTCCCGCCAAGAGGTCGTCGGC
Source organism: Planctomycetia bacterium (assembly GCA_025356615.1). GTDB lineage: Bacteria > Planctomycetota > Planctomycetia > Gemmatales > Gemmataceae > JANXSH01. Next base: position 74 of record JANXSH010000594.1, read on the forward strand.
ACGGTCATCGGCCCGTACAAGCTGCTCCAGCAGATCGGCGAAGGGGGCATGGGCACCGTCTACATGGCCGAGCAGACCCACCCCGTGCAGCGCAAGGTGGCGCTCAAGGTCAACAAGCCCGGCATGGACAGCCGCCAAGTCATCGCCCGCTTCGAGGCCGAGCGGCAGGCGCTGGCGATGATGGACCACGTCAACATCGCCCGCGTCCTCGACGCCGGGGCCACGGAATCCGGCCTGCCGTACTTCGTCATGGAGCTGATCCACGGCATCCCGATCACGAAGTATTGCGACGACAACCGCCTGACCCCGCGCGAGAGGCTGGAGCTGTTCGTGCCGGTCTGCCAGGCGATCCAGCACGCCCACCAGAAGGGCATCATCCACCGCGACATCAAGCCCAGCAACGTCATGGTCACGCTCTACGACGGCAAGCCGGCGCCCAAGGTGATCGACTTCGGCATCGCCAAGGCGACCGAGCAGAGGCTGACCGAGCGGACGCTGTTCACGCAGTACGGGACGATGGTCGGCACGCTGGAGTACATGAGCCCGGAGCAGGCGGAGATGAGCGCCCTGGGCATCGACACGCGAAGCGACATCTACTCGCTGGGCGTGCTGCTGTACGAGTTGTTGACGGGCAGCACCCCGTTGAGCCGCGAGCGGATCAAGGAGGCGGCCTATGGCGAGATCCTCCGCATCATCAAGGAGGAGGAGCCGCAGAAGCCGAGTACGCGGCTGAGCGACTCGGGCGAGGCGCTGGCGTCCATCTCGGCGCAGCGCAAGACGGAGCCGGCCAAGCTGTCGCGGCTGATGCGCGGCGAGTTGGACTGGATCGTGATGAAGACCCTGGAGAAGGACCGCAACCGGCGCTACGAGACGGCCAACGCCTTCGCGGCGGACGTGCAGCGCTACCTGGCCGACGAGGCGGTGCAGGCGTGCCCGCCGTCGGCGGGCTATCGGTTTCGCAAGTTCGCGCGGCGGCACAAGGTCGGACTAGGCGCGGCGACGCTCGGCCTGGCGGTGCTCGTGTTGGCGGTAGTAGGCCTGGCGGTCAGCAACGCGCTCATCCGAACCGAGACGGCGGCGAAAAAGACGGCCTGGGGGGCCAAACTGCTTGCGGAGAGCCAGCGGGCGGACGAGGAACAGAAACGCGCCGACGCGGAGAAGCAGCGGGCGAAGGCCCTCGACAAGTGGCGACAAACGGCCCACTACCTGACACTCGCCCAGGCTTTCAACGAGTATCGTGCCAACAATGTCGCGCGGGCCGAGGAGATGCTCGACAAAGGCGCCGAAGACTTGCGGCACTGGGAATGGCACTACCTCAAACGGCTCTGCCACAGTGAGTCGAGCAGCATCTCGGTGGGGAGTCCGGGGCTTCGCAGGGGGGCCTTTAGCCTGGACGCACGCCAGGTCGCTGTCGTCACAACTGATGTCAACAAGCGGGTGCTGGTCTGCGAAGCCGCGACCGGGAAGGAAAAACAGCGACTGGCGAGCAAGGGACATTTCGTCATTGGCGTGGCCTTCAGTCCGGACGGCACGCGGCTCGCCACCTACGGGCGTGATATTGGACAGCCGTCTATCCACGTTTTTGATACGGAGAAGGGGACAGAAGTGGTGGTCCTCAACGGACTAAAGCTGGTGAATCGTGAAATGTCGGGCGCGGCCTTCAGCCCCGATGGGCGGCGGGTAGCCGGCACGGACAATAGGGGCAGCCTGTTCGTCTGGGATGCGGACAGCGGCAAACAACTCTTCCACGTAGTGGCTTACCCACGACCCAGCGTGCAATCGAACGAGGGTTGGCACATCAAGCATGCCTTCAGCCCCGACGGCAACCTGGTGGCCACCGCCTGCGAGGAAGACGCCGTCATCAAGATCTGGGACGTGCCGGCGGGAAAGCTGGTCCGGTCGCTCGCTCCGGGGGATGGCTTTTCACACGTGGTCTTCAGCACCCAGGGGACCTGGGTGGCCGCGGCCGGGAAGCACTCGAGGGAGCCGGACCTGTCCGTGCGGATCTGGAACGCGAAGACCGGGCAGACGCGGCACGTCCTGCGCGGCCACACCAAGCCGGTCCTCTGCCTGGCCTTCAGCCCAGACGAAAAACTGCTCGCCACGGGGAGCGCGGACAGCAGCCTGACTCTCTGGGATGTGGCGACGGGGCGCGAGGTGGGGACTTGCCGTGGACGCGCGTCCGGGGTGACGGCGCTGGCGTTCAGTGCCGATGGCAAGCAGGTCTTGTCGCTGAGTGGCGACTACGTCGTCAAGACTTGGCCTGCCACGCACGGCCCGGAAGCGCTCGCCCTGAAGTGCCGCGGGGCCGACCACGCCGCCTTCAGCCCCGACGGCCGCTACGTCGCCGCTGCGGCGAACCATGCCTCCAAGAAGGATTGGACGGGGGTCGTGTGGGATACGGCCACCGGAGAGGAAGTGGATGGGTTCGGGACCGCGAGCGGGGAGATGTTGCAGCTGGCCTACAGCCCAAACGTCCGCTTCATCGCCGCCGCCATCGCCGACATGGGAGCCAACGTCGGTTACGTGCGCATCTGGGACGTGGCGGCAGGCAAGTTCGACCGCCGTTTTCCGGACGAAAAGCAAGAACCGATCGGCCCTTGTTTCGCGGTGGCTTATAGTCCGGACGGCAAGCTATTGGCGGCCGCGGGAGCCGACCGGCTCGTGCATGTTTGGGACACGACCACGCGGGTGGAGAAGTTTCGCTTGACAGGCCACCCGTGCTCGCTGACCGGCCTGGCGTTCAGCCGCGACAGCCGACGCCTCGCCTCCGCCACCGGCGGACTCTCCTGGGAAGCGAACCCGAGCGGCAAAAACCCGCTCGATCTCGAGAGCGACCCTCGGAGAGGCCCCGCCGACGTAAGAGTCTGGGACATGGACACCGGCAAGGAATTGCTTGCTTTGAAGTTGCCGCAGCGGCCGCGGGGCATGGCGCTCAGCCCCGATGGGGATGTCGTGGCCGTCACCGCAAGTGACAAGACCGTGCGGCTCTACGACGTGGCGACCGGCAAGGAAACGCTCGTCCTCAGGGGCCACACGCAGTCGCCCCGGGCCGTGGCGTTCAGCCCCGACGGCAAACGCATTGTCACCGGCGGCGGGTCCGATCGATCCGTCAGGCTCTGGGATGCGAGGACCGGCGAAGAAATCCTGACGTTCAGTCCCGTCGCCGACCCGGTCACGGGCGTAGCGTTCAGCCCCGACGGCCACAAGATCGTGGCAACCAGTCAGACAGACGACGTGGTGAAGGTCTGGGATGCCACGCCGGTGAACAGGTAACCACAACGAGCAAGAGCGGCCGGTGAGTCCCAACCGCGAGGAAGGACGCTCACCGGCCCGGCCAGGCCCCGGCGCTCGGTCTGCGCGCCGGGAGCGTTGGCCTTTTCATTGTAATGCAGGCCAATCTGAAACAGGAGACTCGAACTATGTCACTTACCCGTTGGCTGTCCGAACGCTGGGGGCTGTCCGGGAGCCGCGCACCGGCCCCACGGCCCGCGTCGCCGCGCAAGCGGCCCACCTTCCGGCCCGCGCTCGAAGTGCTCGAGAGCCGCTATTTGCTCAGCACCCTGACGGTCCTGAACACCAATGACAGCGGCGCCGGCTCGCTGCGGGCCGACATCGCCGCCGCTCGCGCCAACGACACCATCGTCTTCGCCCCCAGCCTGAACGGCCAGACCATCACGCTGACCAGCGGCGAGCTGCTCATCAATAAGAACCTGACCATCACCGGGCCGGGTGCCGGCCAACTGACCATCAGCGGCAACAACGCCTCGCGCGTGTTCGAGGTGGCCAAGGGAGTAACGGATACCCTGAGTGGTCTGACGATCAGCAACGGCCTGGCCGTTGCTGGTAATGGTGGCGGCATCCTGGTCGGTGCCGGCGCTAGGCTGACGGTCAGCAACAGCACCCTGTCCGGCAACTCCTCTGCCAACAGCAGCGGCGGTGCCATCGCCAATACTGGCGGCACGCTGACGGTCATCGGCAGCACCCTGTCCGGAAACCAGGCCAACACCAGCGGCGGTGCCATCTTCAGTAATGGCGGCGGCACGCTGACGGTCACCGGCAGCACCCTGTCCGACAACCACGCCAAGCGCGGCAGCGGCGGTGCCATTCTCAACCTCGGCATGCTGACGGTGAGCGGCAGCACCCTGTCGAACAACTCCGCCGCGTACGGCGGCGGCATCCTCACCGGCCAGGGGTTTGCGGGGCAAACGGCGACGGTCGCCAACAGCACCCTGACCGGCAACACCGCCGCTTTCACAGGTGGCGGCATCGACGTCATGGGCGGCACGCTGACGCTCGACAACAGCAGCCTATCCGGCAACACCGCCTCCAGCTATGGCGGCGGCGTCTGCAACAGATCCGACGGCACGGTGACTGTCAAGAACTTCAGCACCATCACCGGGAACACCGCCCCCGCCGGCTTTGGTGCCGACTTCTATAACTGGGGCGTGCTGTCCCTGGACGCCAGCAGCATCATCGGCATCCTCGACGGCAAGCCCGCCGTGCGGATCTAGAGGCCACGACGGCAAGGGGACCGTCT
>JANXSH010000308.1 GCA_025356615.1 Planctomycetia bacterium
CGGGCGGTCAACGTCGCCGAGGAGCCGGCGCTTCGGCACATCTGGCCGCCGCGTCCGGGTTGCAACTCGACGTTGTGGACGCTCATGCCGCCAGGGATCTTCCGCATCGGCAGGCAGTTGCCGACGCGCGGCTCCACGTCCGGCCCCGAGGCTATCTTGTCGCCGGCCCGGAGACTTTCGGGGCAGAGGATGTAGTTGACCGTGCCGTCTTCGTAGCGGATCAGGGCGATACGGGCCGTCCGGTTGGGGTCGTATTCGACCGACAACACGGTGGCGACGCCGTCCTTGCTTCGCTTGAAGTCGATCTCGCGGTATTGCTGCTTCGCCCCGCCCGCTCGGAATCGCACGGTGACGATGCCCTGGTTGTTGCGGCCACCCTTCTTCTTAGCGGGCGACATCAGGCTCTTTTCCGGTCGGACCGGAACATCGACAGTGTCACCGACCTTCATGTCCTCGCGGAACTTGACCCGAGTGTGCCGACCGTCGTCGAGTTTGACGACCGCGTACTTCCGCAGTTTGTCGCCAGTCGATTTCTTTTCGACGACGCGCTCTTCGACACGCTCGACGGTGCCCGGCAAACTCTTGGTCAGGTCCGCGAAGTCACTGACGGACCCTCCGCGTCGGCCCGGCGTCGTCGGTTTGTATTGTCGAATGCCCATCTCATCACTCCCGTAGCTATCAGCTGTCAGCTATCAGCTTTCAGCCATGCCCCTCGACCTATTCCGCGTTTCCCGAATACTCCGTCTTCATCCTCTGGCTGACAGCTGACAGCTGATAGCTCATCAAACGATATCGATCCCTGGACTATCGATTTTGAGCGTCACGATGGCCTTCTTCCAGTTCGGAAGGCGACCCAGTTTGAACCGATAGCGGCGTTTCTTGCCGTGGCGATTCTGGGTCCGCACCTTCTCGACCTGGACGTTGAACAAGGTCTCGATCGCGAACTTGATCTCGTCCTTGGTCGCCCAGGGGTTGACCTCGAACGGGTAGGCCCGATACCGCGAAACCTGGTGCGTACTCTTCTCCGTCACCAGCGGTCGGAGGACGACCTGGTGAGGCTCCAGTTCGGGGCCGCGAGTCTGTTTGTTTGTGCCGGCCATGAGGGCTGTCTCCGCTGGGTGGCTCACTTACTGGTCTTGCGCAGCTCTTCCAAGGCGGCCCGCGTCAGGACCAGCCGTTTCTGCCGCAGCACGGTGTAGGCGTTGAACTGGGTCGCCGGCATCAGCCGGACGCCCGTGAGGTTTCGCGACGACCGATAGAGTCGGTCGTGTGCCGCACGGGCGGTTTCCGCGTCCGCGACCGTCTGGGCGTCGGCGTCGGTGGAACGTTCAGGCGGGCTGACGGTCCCGATCAGACACGTCGTGTCGGCCATCTTGAGTGTGCCGAGGACTTTGAGCATTTCCTTCGTCTTGATGACGCTCTGGCCCTGCGGGCCGGAGACGACGGGCAGGTCGAGATTCTCGACGATGATCGCCTCGTTGTCCTGGAACTTGCTCAGGATGGCCATGCGCGTCGCCGCGCGGACGGCCTTCTTGGGCAGGTGGTACTCGTAGTCGCGGGGCTTCGGACCCTTGGCCGTTCCGCCGCCACGACGCTTGTTCGTGCGCTTCGTGCCGGCGCGGGCGTTGCCGGTGCCCTTCTGGCGGAAGATCTTCTTGGAACTGCCGGCCACTTCGCCTCGGCGGAGCGTCGAGTGGGTGCCCGCTCGCTGGTTGGCGAGGTACATGAGGACTACGTCGTGTACCAACTGCTTGTTGACACGCCCGCCGAACTCTGCCGGGTCGATCTCGACCTTGCCGACTTCCACGCCTTCGCGGTTGTAGACCGGCACGCTGATCGGCTTCGTTTCCGTCTTTTCCGTCGCCACGGCTACGGCCCTTTCGTCGAATCCCTGTCCTCGTCGAGCAGAACTGTCTACTCTGGGACGAATAAATCTCATGGCCGGATGGAATCGTCCACCCGACCATGAGCATGCTTCGAGGCCTTAAAGTACACCACAGAAGTCCGGTTTCCTCGGCATGCCCCGAGGACGTAGACTTCTGGTTTTCGTCCGGCAACTCAGTTCGAGGTGCCAGCCATCACACGAATCTTGATTTCGACACCGGGCGGGAGGCTCAACCCCTTGTTCAACGCCTCGATGGTCTTCGGCGTCGGCTGGAGGATGATGAGCCGCTTGTGGGTGCGGATCTCGAATTGTTCACGCGACTTGCGGTCGATGAACGGGCCACGCAACACCGTGTAGCGTTCGATGCGAGTGGGTAGCGGGATGGGGCCATGCACCATTGCTTTGGTGTCCTGGGCCGTGCGGACGATCTCCTGGGCGGTGCGGTCGAGCACCTCGTGATCGTACGCCTCCATCCGGATGCGAATTCTCTCGCTTAGATAGTTCGAGCCTGCCACCTACGCCTCCTCACGCTTTTCCGTGTGTCTTGGAAAGTATAAACGTAGAGATGGTGTCTACGAGTGTCAAGAGATGAATTTTTTTTCCGAGAGCGCCGAATCGTCGGGAGACGCGGAAAAGCCCCGGCGCGGGCGAACGTCGGGGCTTGGTTCGTTTATCGTTCAGCTACATCGGGGCCGAGCAGCGTCATGCTGCAACCCGCTTCCGCCTGCGCCATCCGTATCCGGCCACCCCGGCGATACCGATGCCGAGGAGGGTGATGGTGGCGGGCTCGGGAACCGCAGTTACGTCGCCGACCACGAGCGTCACTGACACGCTGGCATCGGTGGTGGCACTCGCGGGGCGGAAGATTGGGTTGTCCTGCACACCGCTCGTTGCGCGGACCTGGCAGAGCAGCGAGTTCGAGCCCCCCGAGAGTACGCCGGTCATGGTGATCGTGTCGCTGAACGAGACGTTGTTGATGAAGGTTTGGGTCATAAACGGCTCGCCGCGCAGGAAACCGTACGCCAACCCGATCCGATTGCCCGTGCTCTGGTCCGGATGGCCTTGGAAGACCCCTGCGGCGCTCAGCCGGTAGGTGACCTGATACGGTGTGTTGGCCGGGACCGTGAAGTTGATGAAGCCCGCGGTTTCATACCCGGAGAACAACCGCGCCCCATTGCCCCGGTTGATGGTTTCGGAATGCGTCGATACGTTGGCCGTGAGCGTGTCGAAATTCCCCCCATGAAACAAGATCGCGTCGGCCGAACTCGAGATCGCGGCGTGACCCTGGATGTCCGACGATCTGGAGTAGCTCACACTCAGGTTCGGCGGCGGAGAGTACGGGGTCACAATGTTGTCCGAAAAGATCGGAAAAACCGTCGTGGGGGAGACGATCTGATAGGCCCCTCCCGTCCGAAGAAACGAGCCTGGGTTGACCACGATGATACCCCCCGAGGCTCTGGACGACACCAAAACCCCTGCGACGACCCCGACGAAAAGGTAAACCCCACGAACACACGATCTGTTGTTCATTATCAGAGACCCTCCCAATCCACCCAGTGTAGGATCAAGATCCCAATCCCGAGGCTAAGTGGACGAATCGAGGCGATCCGTCAACACCGATTTGTGCCCGCCGGGAGATAGTTCTTCTCAGAGCTAACCGACGGTGGCTGCCCAAACCTTACAGCTCGGGGCGGCGTGAGGCTGCCGGCTGCGGGCAAGCCCGAGCGCCGGCCATGCGGCGCTCGGAAGCGAAGCTGTCTTGGGATTCGAGCTTTCGTTGCAGTCAGCCTTCTCCCCTGGGGCGATACTGCCGTCGGCTTGTTAGAAACCCCACTTATGGCCTTTCGTGCAGTGATGGGTTCCCTTGTGGGATTTTTTTTTGTCACAGTGGCCTCCATCGCAGTCGATGCACTTGAGGCCGCATTCGGATTTGGCAGTAGAGGCATCGCCGGAGACCGCCTCAGCAGCGAGGGCGCTCACCACGCCAATCGCCGCGCCACCCGCGAGGATGGTTTTCAAGAACTCTCGCCGCCCTTCCTGATCGTGGATGTGTTCGCTCATAGCTGATCCTTCTTGTTATGGAGTAGTGGAGTTGGCCTCAAAAGATCGTAAGCCGGGTCAAAAGAGGTGTAAAGACAGGGGAAGGTAGCTACCATTCCCTCCAACACCGATTTGTGCCCGCCGGGAGATAGTTCTTCTCAGAACTAACCGACGGTGGCTCCGCGAACCTTACAGCCTGGGGCAAATTTTTCTTGACCTGTCCCCTCGGTCACTTTGGTGCCGAGCCCAGCCCGGCGCGCTCCAGCCGGTCAAAGACCTCATCGATATCACACAGGGTCACTGTGCCATCTCGATTCCCCCAGGCGAACCATCGCCCGGTCGGGTCGAACCTGCAATTCGACGCTGAGGTCATTGGAGCAGCCAACAGTGAGAAGCTTCGCTCGGGGCTTGTTCTCTCGAGGAGCCGGAGGCTCGTCCCGGATGGACTCGGGAGGTCAATGATGGCTATTCGTCGGCCGGAAGGGGAGCTTGGAGTGGCAAGGAAACCTTTCAGGCGATCCGGCTCGGTACGCCCCGCGACTATTTTCAAGGCAATAAAGTCGTCTTCGACGGGGATCGCGACAAGGTCTCCTGCCGGACTCATCGCTACCTCAACATGAGAAAGCGCCCTGGTATGGACCCCCCAGCGCTTCTCCCCTCCCACCGTCTCGAACGCGGCCGCGTATCGTCGATTCTGGCCCGTCTCGCCCGAAGCGACGAACAGTTGGCCGTCCGGCGTGATCTGTCCGTCGTAGGTACGCACGTTGAAATCTGGCACCTTGGCTGTCAGCTCGAGGGGATTCGGCCCCATCAGGTTCCGGGCGCGGAGCCAACGGGGGTTCTCTTGCCAAAGGCCCCATGTCTTTCCTTTTTCTTCTGTTGGTTCCATCCGCCACAAGATCAGTCGGTCCAGGCTCGGGTACGCGACCCGGTCCACCAGCCCCCACGGCAGCGGCCAGCTACGCCGCACGACGGCCTCGTTCGTGCCCAACTCCCACAGGGTGGCGTGCCTGCCGGAGACGAAGGCGAAGCGATTCTCCGGGCCGAACGCCATGCCCGCGTTGTCTGCGAACCAACCCGGCTGCACCTCCAGAACATGCAGCAGCTCGCCGCTCGCGAAGCGCCAGATCCCGACCTGCCAGGTGTGAGATAGCGCGGCGAGGTACGCCCCGTCCGCTGACAAGGCGAACACCGAGATCGTGCCGTCGAGTCCTCGGAGCGAACGCTGTCCTCGGCCGTTCTCCAGTTTCAAAACCCTGGTATCGAAGAACCGATCACCCGCGAAGGCAAGACGCCCTCCGTCGCGAGAGAAGGCCAGCCCCGGAGTTTGATGGGTAGGACCAATCTTCAGTAGTGACTGCCCCGTCGCCACGTCCCACAGTCGAACTTCGCCGATAAAGCTGGATGCCAGAATCGTGCCGTCGGGGTTGAACGCCAGGGCGAGAACGTCGTGTTCGGCACCGACAAATCGTGTGCGCGGTATCTGTAGCGTCACATCCCAGATGACCAGCCCGCTCCCCGTGTCGCCTGCGGCGAGGAGCCAGTGCGTCGGCTCGTCGGCCTTGCCGCTGCGCCGGGGATCGCGCTGGAACGCGAGGCTCGAAATGCGGTGTCGCCCCGGCAAGGTCGCCACCAATGCCTTCGAGGGTAGTGCCCAGACTCGCGTTCGGCCGTCCTCCTCACCGGCCGCGACGTGGGAGCCGTCCGGGGCGAGGGCCAGGGCGCTGGCCCGAGCCGGGAGGTTCGCGATCTCGGCCCCGCCGCGCGTTTCCCACACCAGCAGCCGGCCCGCCGACGACGCAGCGACGAAGGTGCCTTCGTGCGTCATCCTCAGGACAGGGCGTTCTTTGTCAGGCGGCAGGCGAAACGACTGCACGAGCTTCTGGCCCGACACGTCCCAGAGCAGGAGCCGGTCGGCGTGTTTGGGATCGACGACCAACTGGAGTGGCGTGCCATCGGCGGCGAACGCCACGGGGCCGGGGCCGTGATATTTGGAGCGAAGCAGTGCCGAGCCGTCCCAGAGTCGGGCCGGCGTATCGTCCAATCCGCCGAGTAGGAGACGCCTCCCTGTGCTGTCGAACGCAACGGACGACGCCTGCTCGCCCTCGAATACCCTCTCCTCCGTGGCGTCCATCCCCTCCAGGGTGGCTACTGCCTGCGCCCGCAAGCCTTCGGTGACGCGCTGCCGGGCCGCATCCTCGACCAGATCCCAGGCGCGCTTCGACCAACCGTCCTCATGCCTGCCCAGGCGGATCTGCTCGATCGGCGTCAGCAACGAAGCGAACTGCAAGTCGTGTGCGCGTCCCTCCGCCTCCTCGACGCGCTTCGCCTCTACGTTCAGGTAAACACCCCCGCCGATCAGCACCGCCAGGACGGCCAAGACGCCAGCCGCGACCGCCGCCGCCCAGCCTTTGTTCCGCAGCGACCACAGCCATACCCGGCGCACGACGACCGCGCCCCGCGCCCGCGTCGGTTCGCCGCGCAGCCAGCGCTTCAGGTCGTCGGCCATCTCCCCCGCCGTCTGGTATCGGCTGGCCGGTGCCTTGCTCATCGCCTTGCGACAGATCGCGGCCAGATCGCCTGGGACGTTCTTCCCGGACAAGCCGAGATGCTCGGGTTCACGATCCTGAGTCTGTTTCTCCTCTAACGCACTCATGCCGCGCGTTGTCAACGAAGTCCAGGCCGACGGCTTCGACACACGATCCTGAACCTCGTCTCTCTTCGTCCCTTGGTAGGGTCGCCGAAATGTCAGCATCTCGTACAGCGTCACGCCAAGCCCATACACGTCGGTCCGGAAGTCGGCCTTGCGCTCGAACTGCTCTGGGGCCATGTAAGGGGGCGTGCCCATCACGTCGCTGACGATCGGCCTGGCCGATGGTGCCGCCTGTGCGCTCACTTGGCCCTCCGATGAGGTCTCGTTCAGTAAGGCACCCAGCCCGAAGTCGATGATCCAGCAATGTTCGTCCGTGTCGAGGAGGATGTTGCCCGGTTTGAGGTCGCGGTGGAGTATACCCGCTCCGTGGGCGTGGTGGACCGCGTCCGCTGCGTCGGCCATCACCGTTGCCACGGAGCGGAAGTAGGCGGGGGACAGTCGCGTCGGCGACGATTCCGCACCCGTAGTATCGGATAGCGGCTCTGCGAGCGTTCGCTCGAACTCCGCTGTCGGTAGATCCGTCAGGTTGGAGGGAAGCACTACCCCTGGCACGACCGTCTCCTTGGCCGTCTTGGCGAATGCTTTCTCGACGAGCTTTGCCAGACTGAAAGGATGGATCTCGGTGTCTGATGCTGAACCGTCGGCCAGCGCCTGCACGATGCCATGCAGGCTCACGCCCTTGATGAGCGGCATGACGAAATACTGCAAGCCGTCCACCTCTCCGGCTTCGTAGATCGGGACGATGTGCGTCTGGTGCAGCTGGGCAAGGATCTTCTGCTCGCGCAGGAACCGCTCCCTCATCTCAGGCGAGATAGACCCCTGGCGGACGGTCTTCAGCGCCACATCCCGCTCGAGACGCTCGTCATACGCCTTGTAGATTTCTCCCATGCCGCCGTGGCCGATCTTCCCGCCGACGACGAAATCGCCGAGGCGTTCGGGCATCCTTGGCGTCGAGTCGGCCAGCGAGGAACGGAGATGCTGGTCCCCCGCATCGAGAGCGCGGATGTCGGCTTCGTATTCGGGATAACGTAGGACGAAGTCGTCCAACGCCTCCGGGCCACGGCGCTCCCGTTCGAGGAGGAACTCGGCCAACACCCTCTCCCGAGTATCGGGGGGCAGATCGTCGTTCATCTTGGGTCATTCTCTCCGTGCAGAGTCTTCCACAGCTTTCGCAGCCGCCGCAGGGCACGCAAGTAGCGCACGGTAGCTGTCCCTTCGTCGATACCGAGAATAGCCCCCGCCTCCGCGAAGGATAGCCCGTCGGCGGCTCGCATCCACAGGATCTCCTGATCGCGCGGGCCGAGCATCTCCATCGTTTGCCGCATTCGCCCTTGCATCTCCTTGCGGGCAGCGGCGGTGCTGGGGCCGGTGTCGGAGCCAACCAGGCCGATCCCCACCTGAGCCGAAGACTCCGGCAAAGGCATCATGCGGACTGGGTTGCGTGCCCTGCTGTGAGTCTCGCGCCGCCACGCCTCGATGAGACAATTCATCGCGATACCATACAGCCAGGCGTAGGCGGTCATCGTCCCTTGTACACAAAAGGCCGACCACCTGCGCCGGGCGGCGAGGAAAGTCTCGCTCAAGAGGTCGTCTGCATCGACGCGCGCCGCCAGGTCCGAGGGGATGCGTCGCTGGAGCATGGCGAGCAGGCGGACTTTGTGTTTCGCGAAGACCTCGCCCAGCGCGGTAAGGTCCATTAGCGACAGGGTGTTGTCGGATTCGAGTTGGCTCAAGGGGATCGTTCTCCGGAGAGTGCGAACGAACGCCGTGCGTGATCGGCAAGGAGTAGATGGATTATGGTTTCGATCGGTCGGCGACTCGAACATTTTCTATCGCTGCGAATCAAGTCGTGAGGCGTTCGCGGTGCCGTGCAGCGCTCGCATGTGTGGGATGTCCAGCCAATTCATGTATTTGCTCACCCAATCCCAAGGGTTGCGTCACCTCGGCATCGGTCTCCGATCTTCTTCACTCTCCTTCGCTTGCAGGAGTTGGCTCCCCCAAGTATCCTTTACTCATGGACTCAGCAGCAAGCGACATTCCTGATCTCGAACGACTCCGAGGCGTCGTGGCTCCCGAAATCCTCGCAGCCGTCGAGGTCGCCTCGCGCACGCTCCGCGAAGCGGGTATACCCCACGCTCTCGCTGGGGGTCTTGCCGTCGGGGCACATGGCTATCCGCGTACCACGGACGATGTCGATTTCCTCGTTGGAGACGAGGCATTCATCCATCATGCCGGGGGCGTGGTGACTTTGAAAGTGCCCATGATCTCCATCGGCTCCATTCGTATCGACATGGTTTCGATCGCGACGACTCGAGAGGAGCAAGCACTCCTGCGTCCCGCTGTCGAACATCCACCCGAGAGCGAACGGATTCCCATCGTACCGCTGACGGCCTTGGTGTACATGAAACTGAAAGCCAGCCGACAGAAAGACCTGGCGGACTTGGTGGAATTGCTGAAACGCGGCAAAATCGACATTCCATCGATCGACGAATACCTCGAGCCATTGGGCCCGAAGTTCGAGACGCCCTGGAAGCGCGTCAAGGAGAGCGCGGCGAAGGAAGAGTGATTGTGCAGTTCCTCTGCTCACATCCCCGGCACCTGCCGCACTCGCGCCCCGACCAGCCCGCAAAACGCGAACCCCAGGGCGTTCGCGGTGCCGTGCAGCGCGCGCATGTGCGGGATATCCAGCCAGGGCACATTACTGTGCCGGCAGCCGTACAGGATCGCCAGTACCATACTCGCCCCCAAGCTCACCCCGGCGATCGACCACAG
>JANXSH010000599.1 GCA_025356615.1 Planctomycetia bacterium
ATGCTGTCCGTCGCGCGCGGGCTGGCTGTCTGGCTCGCGGGCCGGTCGCGGGTCGGCTTCAGCGGCAGTCGGCCCGATTGGGTCGATTCGCTGTCCCAAACGAGTTCGGATACCTTCGTCCTCGATCCGGGCGTCTGGTCCGTCTTCCTCCTCGCGATCTTCGTCGCCGTGCTGCTGCGAGCGACCGTCCTCGGGCGGCACTGCTACGCCATCGGGGCGAACGAGGCCGCCGCCCGGATGTGCGGCCTGAACGTGGAGCGGCACAAGGTCCGCGTCTACATCCTGTGCGGCCTGTTCACGTCGTGGGCGGGCGTCCTGTCGTTCGCCCACGGCAACGGCGGCGACCCCAACGCGGGGACCGGCCTGGAACTCGACGTGATCGCCGCGCTGGTGATCGGCGGGGCGAGCCTGACCGGCGGCCAGGGCAACGTCTCGGGGACGCTCATCGGCGTGCTGATCCTCGGCATCCTCGAAAACGGCATGGGATTCTTCGACGTGCCGATCGAGGTGAAATACATTTTGATCGGCGTCATCGTCGTGCTGAACACGGCGCTGAGCGGGTGGCAGCGGAGGAAGATGGGGTGAGGTGGGATCGGCGGAAGCGATCGGGCGTGGCACTCATCGACGCCAGAATCGCCCGTCACCGGCGGGTTTTGTGTATTTTGAGGCTTTTGAGTAGGGCCTGCACTTCCCGCAACATCCTCGTCGGACCCGCTCAATCGTCCAGATCCCAGACCACGATTTGCCCGCCCGTCCCGCCGACGACGGCGCGCATCCCGTCACGGGCGAACGCGGCGGCGATGGGCACCTTTACCCCCCAGTCGTACCGCTGTAGCCGGTTGCCGGCCGCGTCCCAGAGCGTCACCTCCCCGTCCGCGGTCCCGGTCAGCACCCGCTGCCCGTCTGCGGAGATGGCCAGGGCGGAGACCCACTCTCCGAGATGGAGCGTGGCCGTCGCCGACTTGCTGGTGAGATCCCAAACGGCCACCGTGTTCCTGTCCGGGGCGGTGACGACGGCCGTCGGCCCGTCCGCGACATCGGCCAGCGTGTGACGGGGCGTCGGGATGCGGGCGAGCACCCGGTAGCCGTTGGTGCGGTCGAAAATGCGGAACGCACGCTGGCCCAGTTCGGTCAGCCAGCGTCCGCCGGGCGAGAACCGGAGATCGTACCCCCACCCCGACTTCACCCGCCCGATGGTCGCTCCGCCCGGCAGGGCACGCACGAGAGTCACCGCGTCGTCCTTCCAGGCCACCGCCACCCCGCCCGGTGCGACGGCCGTCCAGACATTCTCCGCCCGGCCGTCGCGGTCCACCACAAATGCCGGACCCTGCGCCCCGACCCGCGTGATTCTCACCTCCCCGGCACCCTGATAGAAGACGGACACCCATTCTCCGTCCGGGGACAGGTTCAGGGTTCGGTCCGTTAATTGCCAGCCGGGCGGCGTGCCGGGATCATCCCAGACGGCGACGGTGAACGGGGTCGTTTGGGTGCCCCAGCTCGCGACCAGCCCCGGCCCGTCCGCCAGAAAGGCCAGTTGCAGGTACTCGACCCGGTCGGTCGGCAACTCGAAGTTCAGCATCCGCATCCCCCGGAAGTCGGCCCTTCTCACTCGCCTTCGATCACTCCCTCAGCGGCAACTCGTAGCACGCCATCTCCGCCTCGTTGCGCAGGTACAACCACCGCCCCGCCAGCGCGGGCGTGTTCCACGCCCGCTCGTCGAACACTTTGAACCGCGCCTGGACCGTAAGCTGTCGCGGGTCGGCCGTGACGCACACGATCTCGCCGTCTTCGGTCTGGACGAGGACCGTTCCCGCGACGCCGATCACCTGGCCGTTCTTGTAGCACTGCTGACTGCGCCAGTAGCGCTTTCCGGTCTCGATGTCGAGGCACACGAGGTAGCCGCTCGACAAACCGTAGATGGCGTTGCCCATGCGGATCGGGTTGGAGTAGCGGGTGCAGAGATAATTATTCGCCCAAAGCTCCACCGCCTCGAACGCCTCGCCCTTTCGTTGGACCCGAAGCATCGCGCACCCTTTCCCCGTTTCCGAGGAGATGAACACGCGATCGCCCTTGAAGGTCAACGGCATACTCACGTTGCCGTCCGTCTGCGAGGGCCAGGGGAATCGCCACAACTCGGTGCCGGACTCGAGGCCGTAGCCGCCCACGCCGGCGTCGTCGAACAAGACGACCTGTCGCCGACCCGCGAGGGTGGCGACCAGGGCCGCGCTGTACGCCGCCGGGTGGGTGCCCGACGCCCAGGCGATCTCGCCGTCCTCGGCCCGGTAGGCGATGACCGCCTTGCCGGCGTTGGCCTTCGGGTCGATCCCCGCGTTGACGACGACGAGGCCATCGACGACGAGCGGCGAACTCGTCATGCCCCAGGTGACGGCCTTGGCCCCGGCGTCGTCGAGGATGTTCCGCGTCCAGAGGTGCTTGCCCGACTTGCCTTCCACGCAGACGAGGTGGCCCGTCGCCCCCAGAGAGTAGACCCGGCCGTCGCTGATGGTGGGAGTGGCACGCGGCCCGTGGCCGGTGAAGTGGCGGAAGGCGGCGGGGTAGGCGTAGACCCAGCGCTGGCCCCCCGTGTAGCGGTCGTAGCACACGATCGCCTCGTCGGCCCCGCGCTGCTCGAGGGTGACGGCGACGTTGCCCGCGACCGCCAGCGCGGAGAAGCCGCCCCCACAAGGGTGTTGCCACTTCTTTCGCGGGGCGTTGGCGTCGCCCCATTTCAGGTCGAGCAGCTCGGTCGGATTGACGATGCCGTCGCCGTTCGCCCCGCGGAATCGGGGGAAGTCGTTGACGGGGTCGATGGTGAAATCCAAGAGCGAGTCGTCGGCCGGCTCGGGGGACTGGTCCTCGAGGTATTTCGTCAGCACATCCCCTGGGCGGGACTGCCAGCGGTGATGCAGGATCGGTCGGCGGTAGCTGTCGAGTTGGATGTCGTCGATGAGTGCGGCGTAGAGGACGGCGAGACCGAGCAAGACCATGCGCACCTTCAGCGGCACATATGAGAAGAAGAAGAGCCAGACCGCGAGGAGCGTCCAGGAGAGCATCGATCCCAAGGAGCCGAGGACTCCCATCGGGATCGTCAGACCGGGATCGAGGTCGGACATCTCCCACAGCGGGGCGAAGAACGGCCCGCCGAAGGCGAGGGCGAACAGCGCCAGCATGAGCAGGATGCGATTGCGGAGCCGCCACTGCGTGGGCGAGTCGAAACGCGCCATGTGTGTATACCCTCGACAAGGAAGAAGTTTATGGGGAGTCGCGGCTTTGCAATAGAACGCCCCAACATGCAAGAGAACGGCAGGAAAATGAGGTGTTCTATTGCAAAGCCTTGACCCCCGAACCCCTCATTGCCGCTTCAGCGGGGCGTACTGCAATGCCTGAACAAGGAACTCAGACACGTTCTTCGACGCCTTCTTCTGCCGCGCCGCCTTGTTCTGCTTCTTGTTGCCGTCAGCCCAATCGCAAATCGCCTTGATCACGATCCAGTCCACCTTGTGCTCGTGGCTTGCAACGTAAAGCCCGGCACCCTCCATCTCCCCTCCGACGGCCTCACCCTCCAACTTGAGGAGTTGGTCCCAGTAGTTGATGTCGTCGATCAGTCTCGCTCCCGTCAGGATTACCCCCGGCCTGATTTTCGCGCCCACCCATCTGGCCTGGGCGAAGCTCTCGAAATAATTGATCAGACGGGGTGTCGCGTGAGGCTTGTCATCCCGAAGGATGATTTCTTTTCCAGCGCGCTGCAGGTCATACGGACGCAATTGCTTGGAGAGCAGGATATCCCCGATGGACTGCTTGTCCTCATCCACGCCGAAGGCTATTCCCACGGCGATGACCGCCCCCGGATCTAGCGCCCGAATGGCCTTGTCAACCGGCTGGTGCATGGCCCCGAGGCTGCCAGAACCCATCTCCGATAGGGCGTAAAAGACCGTCGTGCTGTTCAGGACCCCGAGGTTGCGGTACAGCCTGCCTTCGTGGGTTTCTGGAGTGCCCGGATTGCCTGTGGCCGCCTGAAATGCGTCGTGAATCGCTTTCGTCTCGTGCTCGTTCACAGTAACGAGGACGAGGTCGGGCTTGATTTTCGCCATTTGCCTTGCGCCAGTGTCCATGGTTCCGGTGGTGCCGCACGTTCGAACCTGGACGTTCTCCTCGAACAACCAGAGCGCCACGTTCGCCGTGTTGATGCCGTATTTTTTCTTTGCCTTCTGATACCACTTCTTGATCGTCTTTACCGAGCGGTCTCCGGTTTCCTTTATGTAGAGCCGGAGATCGAGAAGGATCTCGTATGCTCCGAGGGGGATGTCCCCATCAGTGGGCATCGGAAGACCCCCACCGATATCCGCTTACGAGCTCCCCATCGTCGGTCGGTATCTTCCGGCTGCAATCACGGTCCCACAGTTCATCCGGGATATTGCTCGGCTCATCGAACTCACCTTCCAGCAGATCACCGGCAGGCGACCGGACGCGGTAGGCCACGGCCAGCATGCCTCGTGAGATCATGATCCGAACGGCGTTGATGACTGAGGCCGGGCCTACTCGCCCCTTCAGCGCGTTCGTGAGCACCTTCAACTCGACGTACAGCTTCTGCCGGTTGCGGTCGAACCACCACCGTAAGGCCTCCCATTCGGCTGCGTACTCCGGGTACTCAGCTCGCAAAATATCGAAGTTGCTTGGTGACATAATCCACCGCCTGCTCAGTCGTCTGGGCCCTGATTACAAGCTCGTTCTTTCCTCTCGACCCGGCATACGTCCTCAGATTGCCTTCGAGCGCCCCACCTGACCCTCGGCTACCCACTTCATGACCAAGCGGTCACACTGGCCACCGTCATCGAGCAACTGATGGATCGTTTTCAGCCTCGTCTGGTTCGTGTCGATGGGTTCGTGTTCTGTATACGGGGTGTATCGCACGTTGCCCTCCCCCGAGTCCTTCAAATTCACGAGACCGATCTGGTATCCCCGGCCTGGTTCTCGCACTCGCGTAGCATCTTCTGGAGCACCTTCCGCAAGTCCCACAGATCGAAATCTTCCTGTTGGAACGCGGACATCAACCTCGACCAGATCGCGTTGATATCGACCTTGAACCGGGGGAGCCGCCCCGCCAATTCGACTCTGAGTTCGAGCAGCGGGTGAGCGGCGTCCGAGTTCCATCGCGCGATGCAGACGGACTCGATGACGCGGCGCTCGTAGATAACCGCATATTCGTTCTTCTTGAGTTTGAGCGCGAATTGCACCTCATCACCCTTGAGGTTCTTCACCTGCACCTTGCTTTCCTAGAAGGTGTAGACCTTCATGAGCCAGTCCTTGGCCTTCCCAGCGTAGTGCGTTCTGAAGTCCACGACCTCCGAGCCGTTGGCCAATCGCGGCAGATACGGAAAACTGGACGTTTCCCGCCACCCCTCCCCGAAAAGTTTCTTGGCGACTTCGTCCGGGTCCGAGCACAGATCGCGTATCGCGTCCGTCTTCGGGGTGTAATACAGAATCGTCTGGTCGCCGTTCTCCTCGGCCTCTTGCAGGAGGGCGAAGACCTGCTGGCGAGTGACACTCCCGACCGCCTCCGCCTTCTTCAAGTGATCGACGAGTTCTTGGTTGGAGCCGCTGACGCCGAACTCGCCGGGAATCTCCTCTTTCGCCTTGGCGAGGAGCGCCTTCATCGGATCGCCATTCACCTTGTCGAGTATGCGTTCGAACAAGTCCTGCGTTTGTCGCTGCTCTTGCTTGGGTTCGGGATCTGTCATGGACTGACTCCCACTCCTTACCAAGGGAGCATCTCTGCCCCCGAATAGTGGAGTATCATGGTGGCGAAGTGGGAATGGCCATCCGTTCAGTAGTGATTCTAAGGATGGGGCACGCCATCTACAAGGATAAGTAGCACATGAAGTGCCGCCACGCCTACTTTTTCTGCCCGATGCGCTGGCTGTGACAGGCATTTTACTGCGGCAGGAGAAGCACGACAAGCCTTAACGGACGGCAGATAGCGATTTCGAGAACCACAGGACCGCGCAAGAGTCTGGATAGATGCAAAAGG
>JANXSH010000608.1 GCA_025356615.1 Planctomycetia bacterium
ATGGTAGAGTTGGGCACGCTCACCGAGAAGCAGGCGCGGACGCATCCCTCGGCGAGCCAGGTCACGCAAGCGCTGGGCCGGCACTTCGACATCGAGCCGTCGCGCCAGACGATGGCCCTCCTCGCCGACGATGTCCTCGTCCTGGCGTGCGACGGGCTGCACGCGCACCTCGACGAGGCCGGGATCGCGTCGATCCTCGCGAAGCACCCGGAGAATGGAGCGTCGGCACTCGTCGAGGCGGCCAACGCCGCCGGCGGAAGCGACAACTGCACCGTGATCGTGGCGCGCGTGGGTCTCTGATTCGCTGCCCTCTACGGGCTACTCCCCTCACCCGAGTACAGGCGAGAGGGGAGACTATTTCCTGCCGCTCGCCTTATTCTTTCTTTACCTTCGACGCATCGATCGGCGTCATCTTCGTGTAGCCTGCGGGCCAGGCCGAAGTCACCTCGACCCGCCCGACGAGGTCGCGCGCGCCCAGTCCTGCGGCCCAGTCTTTCGTAGTTCGCCCGTCCCGATCGACGAGGATCTCGACGCGGTAGCGCCCGCGCGGCAGTGTGGCCTTGCCCTTCTTCCAGTCGTCGGCCAGGGGCGTGCCCTTCGCCGCCATGAGGGTCAGGTTGTGTTGCCAGAGCTTACCCTTGCCCCAGACGACCCGGTCGGAGGTGGCGATCGGCCGGGTCTCCCACGCCTTCCGCTTCGCGTCCCAGGCGTAGACATTCACCTGGAGCAACTTGTCGCCCCAGGCGGGAGGCGTGTCGGTCAATTTCAGCCAGATGTCGGACCCGAAGGCGAGCGAATCGGTCTTCGTTTTGGGCAACGAGGCCGCGTCGGGGTAGCGGTCCTTCATGATGCGCGCGTAGTCCTCGAGGAAGGCGCGGAACGCCTTGTACCCCTGGTCTCCGACGACGAACTTCTTCCCCCCGCCGTGCTTCACCTCCTCGAGGGGCTTGCGGAGGAGGAGGCTCTTCTCGGGGGCGTCCACGTCGATGAGCTTGCTCGCGCGGAGGTAGGCCAAGGTCGCCTCGGGGCCGTCGGCCTTGAACCAGGCGACCCGCGCGCCGTGTTCCTCCACGAGTTTCTTGCTCTCGCCGGCCCCCTCCGTGTGACAGTTCATGCAGCGGAACCGCATCGGCCAGATGTTGTTCGTGAACGACTCCAGCACGCGGTCCTTGCGCGCGTGGCGGATCACCTCGGCGGGGAGCTTCGGCTTCGCCTGTTCCTTGGCCGTGAGTTTGGGGAGCGCCCGCATCTTCGGGTCCGCGACGCTCCGCGTGACCCAGTCGCTGAACGCCTCGTATTCCGTATCGCGGACCTTCGCGTGGACGCGGGCGGATGCCCCCTTCTCGTCCTTGCCCATGCGAATCAGCGTGAGGATCTTCGACTTCTCGGGCCGGTCGAGGTCGAGAAGTCCCTGGTCTCGGAGCGAGACGAACGTCTGCTCGTGCGAGGGCAGGATGTAGTTCTTCAGATCGACCCCCGAGAGGTGGCACTGCACGCAACTGGACGGGTCGGGCGATCGGAAGATCGGCATGATCCGCTTCTCGAAGACCTCCTTGGGAGTGGGTTTCTCGCCCTCCGGGGCGGCGACGAGGAGGGCGAAGACTGTCACGACGACGGGAATCATGGCTCTACTCCAGGGTGAATGATGCGGGCGGGGGGGAGAGGTGCCTTCTCGACATCCGAGTCGTTCACTCCGTAGAGGAGCGCGGCACAGGCGACGGCGTTGAACACCGCGTGCAGGACGATCGCGCCGGCGAGGCTCCGCCCCCGCCAGGCGAGCCAGCCCAGCCCCAGCGCCAGCCAGACGAGCGGCACCGGGCTTGGCCAGACGCTGACGTGGACCCACGCGAACAGCACCGCCGTGGCGAACAGGCCGCCCCACGCCGTGTTGCGCCGGTCGAGGAAGTGGAACACGCCGACGAGCGGCAGGAGCAGCCAGACCGGAGCCAGCACGATCAGCAGTTCGCGGATACTCGGTGAGGGAATCCAGGCTCTGGAAATGGAGTAGAGGGCGAGGGCCGCAGCAAGCCCCAGAACGATGAGGCCACCGGGCCGGCCACAGCGCATCACCCACGGCTGGATCAACCCGCGGTAGACGAATTCCTCCCACACCGGGGCCGCGACGACCGCGCCGAAGACGAGGAGCGCCCACTCGATCGGCAGGAGTCCCATCGAGCCGATCTGCGTAAAGAAGTGGTCCTGCGGCTTGCTGCCGACCGCCTCGAGGGCCATCAGCGCCAGCGCCTGGATACCGTAGGTGCCCGGCACGAAGATGGCGGCGAAGACGAGGCCGCCGAGAAGGTTTCGGGCCAGGTTCCGCGTCGTGAGGCCGACCTGAGCGAGTGGTACGCCGATCCCCAGACGAAGGAGGAGCAGGGCCGAAAGGAAAGAGAATGGGGCGGTGATCGCACCGACCCAGAGGCTCTGTCGTTTCTCCATGAGCGACCCAGGCTCCGCGAGGGCCGCGCCGTAGAACCATACGAAGAAGTTCGCCGACCTCAGAACACCGTGGACGAGGAAGACCCAAAAGTAGGGCAGCAGCGCGATGCAAATGACCTCGACTCCCGAGATCGGCTTCAAGGGTTGGATGGGGGCAGTCGGTTCGGATTGGGACATCGGCTCTCCTCTTCTCGGCTGATCCGCATATCCTACGCAATATCCACCGCCGGGCAGCGCCGGATGTCGGCGCGGCCCTCCTCCTCACGAAGGATGACCCTATGATTCGCTGGATCCTCTCCCTGACCGCCCTCCTCCTGGCCCCGATCTCGGGGTGGGCCGACAAGAAGCCCGACCTCGAGAAACTCCTCGAGGCCAAGACCTTCACCCAGGGCAAGGCGAGCCTCTCCTATCGCCTTCTCCGACCCGCGACCATCGACAAGGAAAAGACCTACCCGCTCGTCATCTTCCTCCACGGGGCCGGCGAGCGCGGCAAGGACAACAAGGCCCAGTTGAAGCACGGCGTCGGCGACTTCGCCTCCGAGGAGCGCAGGAAGAAGTCGCCCTGCTTCCTGATCGCGCCCCAATGCCCGACGAATCGCAAATGGGTCGAGGTGGACTGGAGCGCCCCGTCGCATGATACGCCCGCCGAGGCGAGCGAGCCAGGCAAGCTACTGCTCGACCTCATCGAGAGGACCTGCCAGGAGTTGCCCATCGACCGGAAGCGGATCTACCTCACCGGCCTGTCGATGGGGGGCTACGGAACCTGGGACCTGATGGCCCGCAAGCCCGGCCTGTTCGCCGCCGGCATCCCGGTCTGCGGCGGCGGTGACGAGAAGAAGGCCGACAAGCTCGTGAAGATCCCCATCTGGGTCTTCCACGGCGACAAGGACGGGGCGGTGAAGGTCGAGCGCTCGCGCAACATGGTCGCGGCGCTCGAGAAGGCGGGCGGGAAGCCCGACTACACGGAATACCCCGGCGTCGGCCACGACTCCTGGTCGCGCACCTACTCCGACGCGAAGGTGCTGGATTGGCTGTTCGCGCAGAAGAAGGAGTAATTGCGGGCACGGCGTTTGCAGCTTATCTTCCTCAGTGTCCCCAAGTCTCCGCGACTTCTGGACAGACATTCTCGCGGCACGCCCGCCGCGTATAAGGAGGAAGCATCGAATGCGACGCAATATCATCCTGAGCGCTCTCGCTCTCACGGCGCTCTTCGCCTTCTCGAGTCCCGCATCGGCCCAGCGCGGTCGGGGCGGCTACGGCGGTGGCGGCTACGGTGGCTATCGAGGCGGCTACGGCGGCTACAATGGCTATCGCGGCGGCTACGGCGGGTCGGGGGTGAGCTTCGGTGTCGGCCTGGGTACCGGTATCGTGGTGGGCAATGCCCTGGGCGGATACGGACGCGGGTACGGCGGGTACGGCTACAGTAGCGGTTATGCGCCGAGCTACGGCGGGTACGGCTACAGTGGCGGCTATGCCCCGAGCTACGGCGGGTACAGTTACGCCCCGTCTACTGGGTACATCGAACAGGGCGGCATCCCTGGTACGGCGTACATCGATCAGGGCAATCCGGGGGTCGCGCTCGCCCCGGCGGATTCGTCCCGCGAGAGCCTCTACTACGGCCCCGAGGCGGCGGACAATACCGCCCGACTCCGCATCCTGGTTCCGGCGAATGCCAAGGTGTGGGTAGGCGGCCAGGAGACCGGCCAGAGCGGCCAGGAACGCGAATTCGGCTCGCCCCCGCTGACCCCCGGCAAGTCCTACACCTACGAGGTGAAGGCACGCTGGATGCAGGCCGGTGAGCCGAAAGAGCAGACCCGCAAGGTCAAGGTCATCGCCAACCGGACCACGACCGTCGATTTCGGCCCGCTCGCCGAAGTGGACAAGTAAGCCGAATCGGACTGTAAAGTGAGCCAGGCCCACCCGCAAAACGGGTGGGCCTGTTCCATTTCGGACCCGCATTCGCTTTCCCATCCCCGCGCAACGCATCTCCCATCCTTCTCACGGGTGTGACTCGGGAAGTAGGCATCCGAGAGGAGATGTCCCCAAGCCCAGCGGTTGCAACCGCTGGGCTTCGCCTACTTCCCTAACCACACTCCCTTTTCACCCTGCCATCGCATCGATTCAGCAGATATGCTACCCTGATCGGCGGTCCGCCCCGGTCATCCTTGCAAGGAGTAGCGAAGCGATGCGGTGGATCCTCCCCATTCTGACCCTCGTCGTCCTCCCCTCCCTGAGCCATTGCCAGGTCTTCCGACTCGCGCCCGCCGTCGCCCTGGAGGCCGAGGACTTCACCGTCGACAAGGGCTGGAAGGTGGTGAAGAACGGCGAGGGCAACTACATGGTCGATAGCATCGGCTTCAACCATATCTCCGGCGAGCGGTTGCTCGGGATCGACGCCAAGGACCAGACCGCGAGCGCGCATCACGACGTGGTGATCCCTGCCGCCGGCAGGTATCGGCTCTGGGTGCGCTACGAATACCCGGCCTTCTGCGAGACGCGCTTCCGCGTCGCGATCGAGCAAGGCGGCAAGAAGCTGCTCACCCACGAGATGGGCACGAAAACGAGCGAGCGCTACGCCTTTGGCGACCCGAAGCCGAAGGCGCAACACGACCCGGCAGGGGGGCCGGAAGGTCTCATGGATGAAGTGGTCACGACGCCTACCCTCGCAGCGGGCAAGGCGAGAATCTACCTGCTCGGGTCGGCCCAACCCCAGATTGCAGGAGTCGCCGCCCGGCGCAACATCGACCGGGTGTATCTGACGAGCGACCTGAAGGACGAGTGGCACAAACACTATTCACGTCAGACGAAACTCTACCCGATCCTCGACGCCTTCCGCGACACGCGCGGCCCGCGCTGGGAAGTGCGCGTCACGAATCGGGCAGCCAAGACGGCCAACGTCCGCATCGAACACGTCTACAATCGCCTCCCCTGGGCCTTCTCGGACCCCGCCGACCTCGGCCCGATCGCCGCCGGCAAGTCGAGCGAGTGGGTCGGCCTGCGCGGGCAAGACACGTCGCACTTCTCGATGGTGAACTTCAAGAGTCTCGGCAACGGACTCGATGTCGAGATCCGGCCCGTCGGGGCCAAGGAGACTAGCAAGAAGGTGTCCGGCACCGGCGAAGTGCGCGTCTATCTCCCGCCCTACCCCGGCAAGGGCGAGTCGCCCACGACCCCGATCGAGGCCATCGACGCCATTCTCGCCGACCTGAAGGCGCACGAAGCAC
>JANXSH010000420.1 GCA_025356615.1 Planctomycetia bacterium
CGATCGGGATCCCCGCCGCGAAACCTCCCCAGAGTATGAACGGAGCCAAGAAGGACATGGAACCCTCGGAAAGATCAACCCATCATCTGGAGGCGGCGCGCGAGGTAGGCGGTGAGCGTGACGGCGAGCGGGACGCTGGTGTCCACCATGACGTGGTCGGCCCGGCAGGCCTGACAGCCCGCGCGGAGTTCGCGGAGGTAGGCGTCCATCGCCTTGAGGTAGGCGGGGCGGATGAGTTGGGGGCGTGTCAGCACTCGGCCCGCGTCCTCGAGGCCGACGAAGCGCGTCATCCCCGAGAAGGGGAAGCCGACCTCGTCGGGGTGCAGCGTGTGGAAGACCGTGACCTCGTGGCCGCCGAAACGCAAGTGTTGGATGCCCGTAAGCAGGCTCTTCACGTCGTCGAAGCAATCGCTAATGAGGAATACTAGGCCGCGCCGGCGTAGCTGTTGTGCCAACTCGCTCAGCAGCGGGCCGATGTTACCCTTGTCGCGCGGGTCGATCTCCTCGAGCTTGCGGAGGATCGTCAACACCTGTCCGGGCTGGCTGGAGGCGGGCACCCGAGCGCGCCAGCCGTCGTCGAAGACGTTCAGCGCGGCGGTGTCGCGCTGGTGGACGACGACATAAGCGAGCGTGGCGGCGAGGAGCTTGGCGAATGCGAGCTTGTTCGACGCGCCCTCGCCGTAGTCCATCGACAGCGAGGCGTCGAGCAGGATGTGGCCGACGAAATTCGTCTCCTGCTCGTACTGCTTGATCGTGTAGCGCTCGGATCGGCCGTAGCTCTTCCAGTCGATGTGGCGGATGTCGTCGCCGGGGACGTACTCGCGGTGTTGGACGAACTCGACGGAGAAGCCGCGGAACGGACTCTTGTGGTCGCCCACGCGCAGTCCCTCGACGACGCCTTGGGCGGCGATGCCGAGGGCGGTGGCACGGGTCAGGACATCAGGCTGCAGCGTCAGCGGCATGGGGGGAATTCCCTACTCACTTCCTGACGAGCCGGAAGCGTAAGCGACGGAACCGGGCAATCATCCGTCGCTTACGCTTCCGGCTCGTCGTCAGTTCTGCGGCACGGCGGTGATGAGCTTCTTGATAATCATCTCGACCGTGACGCCCTCGCTCTGGGCGGTGAAGTTCGTGATGAGCCGGTGGCGCAGGATCGGCAGGGCGACGGCGATGACGTCGTTCGCCGACACATGATATTGGCCGTGCAAGATCGCGTGAGCCTTGGCGGCGAGGATGAGGTTCATGCTGGCGCGAGGGCCGGCCCCCCAGGTCAGCCACTTGCTCACGAAATCGGCGGCCTCGGGTGTTCCGGGCCGGCTCATGCGGCTGAGGCGTTTGGCGAAGGCGAAGACGTGGTCGGCCACCGGGACGCGGCGGACGATCTGCTGGAGGCGGAGGATGTCGTCGCCGTGCAGGACCTTATCGACGCCGAAATTCATGTCGGAGGTGCCCATCCGCATGATCTGCTCTTCCTCGTCCGCCGAGGGGTAATCGACCTTGATGAGGAAGAGGAAGCGGTCGAGCTGGGCCTCGGGCAGGGGGTACGTCCCCTCCTGCTCGATGGGGTTCTGCGTCGCGAGGACGAAGAACGGGTTGAGCATCGGGTAGTCGTTGCCGCCGATCGACGCCTTGCGCTCCTGCATCGACTCGAGGAGGGCGGCCTGGGTCTTGGGCGGCGTGCGGTTGATCTCGTCGGCGAGGAGGATGTTCGCGAAGATCGGACCCGGCAGGAACTTGAACATGCGCTGCCGCGTGACCGGGTCGTCCTGGATGACCTCGGTGCCGGTGATGTCGGTCGGCATCAGGTCGGGCGTGAACTGGACGCGCTTGAACGTCAGGTCGAGCGACTGTGCGAGGGTGGACACCATGAGCGTCTTGGCGAGGCCCGGCACGCCCATGAGGAGGGCGTGGCCCCGGCAGAAGATCGCCATCAGGAGTTGGTCGAGAACCTTCTCCTGGCCGACGATCACCTTGCCGATTTCGCGGCGGAGCGTGGCGTGGGCGGCGCGCAGCTGCTCGATCGCCTGCACGTCGCCGCTGGACAGATCGGACGGGGGAGACTTGACGGCAGTCATGGTGATGACCCAAGGATGGTAGGCAGGCGGTGTATCAGGGGGAAGGCGAGGCGGCGGGGGGCGCGTGGGGAGAGTAATATCAATCTAGCTGGGGCGCGGGAGGAGGGGAAGGGGGAAAGTTCGAGGAACGACGAAATGGGCGAAGGAGTTCGATGCGGGCGGGTAGTCGATTCCGCGAGGTCCGCCCTAACTCGACGCAGGGCGATCGCATCTCGAGGACTTCGGCGATTGGAACAGTATTGCGTATTCCCCCTGTTCCTGTAGATCCCACACGGCGTTCCCCTCTCACTTCGCCTTACCCTGGACGATGCGGTGATAGCGATCGACGGTGAGGCCGGGATACTGATCCTTGCCGCCGTCGGGCCAGGTGACGGTCAACGTGCCGCACGTCGTCTCCTTGCCCAACCCGAAGACGTGGCGGGGGTCGTTCGACGAAAGGTAGGAGCCGCCCCCGACCTGGAATTTGGACAACCGGGCGTCACCGACCTCGAGGACGAGTTTCGCCCCGACCGTGCAGGCGTGGTCCTTACCCACGAGCTGCACGCCGAGCCAATGATGTCCCACCCCGGCCACGTTGCGTAGGACCGCCACCGGCTCGTTCATGCAGTTGAGGACGAGGTCCACGCGGCCATCGTTGTCCAGGTCGCCGAAGCCGACTCCCCGGCCCAAATGTGTCGCCAGGCCATACGGCCCGATCTGCGGGCTGATGTTGGTGAACTTCCCGCCCTGATTCCGCAACAGCGTTGGCTTCTGCTTGCGCAGAACGGCCTGGCCTCGCGGGAAGCGGATGGCGTGGCCGTTGGCCACGAAGATGTCTTCCCAGCCATCGAGGTCGAAGTCCACCATCCCCGTTCCCCAGCCGACGTTGCTCTGCCCGATAGCCGCGATCCCCGCCACCTGAGTTTGGAAGCTGAAGAAGGCGACATCTCGCCGGGTTCCGTTCTTGTACAGCCCGTGCATCTCGTTTTCGTAATTCGTGACCCACAGCGCGGGCATGCCGGAGCGGTCGTAGTCACCGGCGGCTAGCCCCATGCTGCCGTTCGCCGACCCCTTGTCGTCCATCGCTGCCCCGCTCACTCGGCCGACCTCCTCGAAGCGAATCTGGCCGGGCTTCGATTTATTGAGATAGAGGAACTTATCGACCGTGTCGTTGGCGACGTAGAGGTCCGGCTTGCCGTCGCCGTTGATATCGATGGCGATCACGCCAAGCCCTTTGCTGGCGTCCTTGCCGCCGGGGTGCAATCCCGCCTCCTTGGAGACATCCACGAATCGGCCCTTGCCCGTGTTGCGAAAGACCTTGTGCGGCAGGCCGCTGAAGTTCTTGGGCGGGCACACGTCGGGCGTCTTGCTGTCGTAGTGGCAGGGAGGGTTGTTCGCGAAGGACCAATCGACGTACTGGCAGACATACAAGTCGGGGTAGCCGTCCCCGTCCAGGTCGGCCCAGGCGGCGCTGGTGGCCCAGGTGATCGAGCCTTCCAACCCGGCGGCGGTGGTCACGTCCTCGAACCGGCGACCCTTGGTCGGATCGGCGGAGTCCACCGGGACGTTGCGGAGCAGGGCGACCCGGCCCCAGCCCGTGACGAGCAGGTCCGGCCAGCCGTCGCGGTCGTAGTCGGCGACTGCCGCGCCGTGCGTATAGAACCAGGGCTTGCCCCCGGCGAGCTTGTCGAGGCCGACCTTCGCCGTCACGTCCTCGAACTTGCCCTTGCCGAGGTTGCGGAAGAGCTTGCACGGCGAGCCGGTGATGGTCTTCTTGTCCGGCCCCGTGAAGTACCCGCCGCCGGGGAAGAAGACGTCGAGC
>JANXSH010000434.1 GCA_025356615.1 Planctomycetia bacterium
GGGGCGGGGCCGGTGAAGTGCTGGTGGGCCTCGCTCCGCTCGACCCACCCTACGATTCGAGCAACGTAGGCGCTCCCGACCGATTCACGTCACTCATTTCGTGCGAGGCAGAGCGACGCGAAGTTCGTCCCGGAGTAAGAGCATGTGCGACCACTCTTGCCAATCGAGGTCTTCGGGTGTTTTTCGCGGCGAAGTCCGGCAGGGGTTGTCTAGCTCGTCGATGCGCGTCTCGGCGAGGAGTTGCCACTTCCGGGCCTCGTCGGTTTCGCCGAGGCGCTGGTTCGCCAGGCCGAGGACGAGCCAGTAGACCGGCTGTTGCCTGGTCCGCACGCCGTTCTCGATCAGTCCTTGCTTGGCCGGCGCGATGGCTTCGCGGGGCTTGCCCGATCGGAGGTAGGCCAGCGACAGGTTCAGATGTGCCCATCCGCTCCTGGGAAACTTCTCCACGCTGGTCCGCGCGATGCGAACGATATCGAGTCCGGGGACGGCCCCGTCACAAAAAGTGCTGGCTCGCACGAAATCGGCTTCATCGTGAGGACTCGATGAGCCGAAGATGCGGCGGATCTGATCACAGACGTGGTCGTATCCCGTGCGATCGCGCGTGTGGGAATGGAGTTGCGCGAATCGGTGCCAGTCGCTGAGGACGAACATGGCATCCGCCTCGAAAGCGCGGGTATAGTCGCGCAGGGCCTCCTCCCAGCGGCCCATCCGGGCATGGATCTCGCCACGACGTAGCGCCAGGTCGAGGTCGAGTGGCTCGAACGCCTTCAGCCGAACGAGGTTGAACTCGACGGCGGCGTAGGCCCGCCGCTCGAGCGCCACCATCGCGTTGTCGAGATACCAGCGCGGTAGACGAGCGCGAACGGCCTGGTTCCGCTCCTGGTATCCCTTGGGAGCGCCCACCTCGGCACCGTCCCAGACGGTCACACTGCGATCCCAGTTGGAGATCGCGAGCCTTCGCCCATCGGGACTCCAGGTGACGCGCGGAGTGAAGCCGCCATCGCTGGGGCGAGGCGGAGCGCCCCTCAGAGTCAACACCTCTAGCCCCTCGCGCGCGTCCCAGAGTTTGACGAGTTCTCGACTGACGCCGGCAAGCAGCCGACCATCAGGGCTGAAGGCGAGAGACTCGAGTCCTTGCTGTGCGGGCAGGGCGCGGATGCGGCGAAGGCCCGTCGCCGGGTCGGTGTCCTGGTGGACAGGCTCGCCCGAAGGGAGGTGCCAGAGATAGAGTCGGCCCCCACCACTCGAGGCTGCTACCATTGTTCCGTCCGCCGAGAAGGTAACGCCGTGGAGTGAATCGAGAGGCGCGGGCAATGACAGATGGAGTCGTGCCTTGGCGGGACCGGGCGGGATTTCCCATATCTCCACGCGGGAGCTGTTGTTGAAGTGTCGTGGCGCGCGCGTCCTGGCGTCGGACACCTCGGCGTAGACCTCGAGACAACAAGCCAGCCACCGGCCGTCCCGGCTCAGGGCGAGCGCCTGGCTGCGGCCCTTCCACGACTCGCGGAGTACCTCCTTGCCGGAGTTCGCGTCGCTGACGACGAGTTCGACGGCGTGGACAAACTTGCCCGGCGACTTCGGAGTTGGGTTACTCGCACTGGCGAAGCGGTTGCCGGCCTGATCGATGGCGACGTGCCAGACCGGCTGAGCGTGGGAATGCGACGGGACCAAGGTCTTCCCGGTTCGCGTGTCGAAAAGGCGGACGGTGTTGTCGGCGGCTGCATCGACGCCCGCGATCCGCGAGGTGTCACCGCTGACGGAGGCCAGCGTTCCGGGGACGAGCCATGCCGAACTGATGGGTAGTTGAAGGAGCCGTTTCGCGTTGCCCGTGACGACATCCCGGCACTCCACCTTGCCTCCCGAACGGACGAACAGCGTCTGGGAACCGTCGGGCGTGAAGGCCAATCCGTGTGCGACAGGGAGGGATCCAGGCTCGGCGACCCGCGTATGTTCGGGGGTCAGACATAGGCTCCACACTTTGACCTCGCCGGGCTGCGCGCCCGCGCTGGCGAGGGTGTGTCCGTCGGGGTGGAAGGCGACGGAGGTCACTCGTCCGTGATGGCCCCGCCACAAGGCCATTTCATGGCCGTTGTGGACCGACCAGAGTCGGACCGTGGTGTCGGAACCTGCGGTGGCGATCATTTGACCATCCGGGCTGAACGCCAATCCGCCCAGGGTGCCCTCTTGCGCGGTGAACCCGAAGAGCGGCTGCCAGGTGGTCGTGTCGTAGAGGCGAACGCGGTTGCCATCGGCCCCGGCGAGAATGCGCCCGTCCGGGCTGAATGCCAGGCCATTGTTGCTGTGGTGGTCGAATTCGCGAGCCGGCGCGCCTGTGACAGCATCCCAGAGGCGGAGCCGATCCGCACTGCTCGCGATCCACAGGCCATCAGGACTCCAGGCAACCCGCATGACGTGTCCGTCGCCCCTGTGGAGCTTCCACACGAGGTTGCCAGTGGCGATATCGAATATCGAGAGCAGGGAACCCAAGCTCGCCAGGGCGAGCCTTTTCCCGTCGGGACTCCAGGAGACCTGGGTAATCGCTTCGCGTCCCGGATCCCGGATCAGGCCAACGCGCTTCCCGGTCAAGACCTCCCAGACGTGGGCATACCCGTCGACCCCGCTCGCCGCGATGTGCTTACCGTCCGGGCTGTAGGCGACCGAGCGCGGGTGATCGCGCATCCCCGCCAAGGTGCGGAGACGGCGATGCGTGGAGGTATCGTAGAGGACGATGGCGGCCGGTCGCTTATGATCCTGGTACGACAGGAAGGGGTTGCCCATCGCCGCAGCGAGTTGCTTGCCGTCGGGACTGTAGGCGAGGCCGGTGATTTCGGGCATACCCGGATGGGTGATCGTGTGCAGAGCGCCCTCATGGAGATTTTGGAGATACCGCCAATCCCAACCGCGTTCCGCCGGGGGGATCGTCTGCAACTCTCTCGAGGATAGCTCCAGGTTGTTCAGTCGCCAGAGGAAATAGGCGCGCGTCAAGCGGTTGAACGTCAGGTTCGTCTCGGCGCGACGGCGGGCCTCGGTCTCGGCCTCGACCGCACGCTCGGCGACCTCCCGCTCGCGATGGGCGATGGCGCGTTCGCCCTCGGCGGTGGCACGCTCCTTCCGGGCGATCCCGTGTTCGATCTCCGCCTCGCTCCAGCCCTTGTAGGCGTAGACGAAGGCGGCCGACACCCCGGCGAACCCCAGCAGCGTCACCAGGACCAGGCTCAGCAGGAGGCCGGCGATCAGCGGGCGTCGGCGTGCCCACTTCCAGGCGCGCTCGGCGTACCCGACGGGGCGGGCGTGGATCGGCTGGCCCTCGCGGAAGCGGTGCAGGTCGTCGGCAAGTTCCGCCGCACTGGCGTACCGCTTGCGAGGCTCCTTTTCCAGACACTTCGTGGTGATCGTCTCCAGGTCGCGCGGCACGCGGGAGGCGAGTCGGCGGACGGGCACGGGGTCGGTCGTCATCAACCGGACCATCAGGTCCAGCGAGGCCGAGGACTCGAACGGCGGCCGGCCCGCGAGCAGCTCGTAGAGGATCGCGCCGAGGGAATAGACATCCGTCGCCGGGCCGATCTCCCGCGTCCGCCCGGCGGCCTGCTCGGGTGCCATGTATTGCGGCGTGCCCAGGACTCGGCCCGTCTCGGTGAGCGTCCCCGCGCGGTCGAGGTGTTTGGCGAGGCCGAAGTCGGCGATCTTGGGCGTGCCGAGGGGGTGCGCGGGGTCGTCGCCGGGGCTGAGGAGGATGTTCGCGGGCTTGAGGTCGCGGTGGACGATGCCGTGCGAGTGGGCGTGGTGGACCGCGCGCGCCAGCGATTCGATCAGGTGGGCCGACTCCGAAATGCCGAGTTTGCGTTCGCGGAGCTTCTGGGACAGGGTGCCGCCCTCGACGTACTCGAGGACCATGTAGGGCTGATCCTCGAACGAGCCGACCTCATAGACCTGGACGATGTTGGCGTGGTGCAGGCTCGCCGCCGTCTCGCCCTCGACACGAAAGCGCATGAGTTCCTCGGCGCAGGCGAACTTCGCGCTGAGGATCATCTTGATCGCGACCGCTCGCCCCAGTTCGAGGTGCCGGGCCATGTAGACGACGCCCATGCCGCCCCGACCCAGTTCCGAGAGGATCTGGTGTCCCGCGACGACGGTCGGCAGTTGGGTCGCGCAGACGTTCTGCCGAATCTTCGCCGCCGAGTGCGCGGGGACATCGAGAGTCTGCGCGTCTTCGCTGATCGGTTCGGGAACTCGCTGGAGCGCCTGACGGTGTCGTAAATACTGCTCCAGGGGCCGGACGAGCGACGGAAACCGCGTGCGTATCTCGTCGAGCGTGGGGGGCGATCCCTGCTTGTCCCGGAGGTCGTATTCCTCGAGCAACAACGCGAAGAGAGCCTGGGTGTCTTCGACGAGGTGGGGGGACTCGGCCAGGAACGTCTCGACGCCGGCGCGCTCCCCGGCGGCCCAGCGCTGCCGCATCCGGGCACGCCACTCGTCGAGTATCACCTCCCGACTCGCGGACGGATCGGGGAATCGATTCGCGTCCGCGTCGCGTTCCGGGTGGGGCCGGATGTTCATGGTGGCCGAGGAGCCACCGGGGCGGTCGTCCGGCATGAGACTCTTCCTTCGGGGGGGCGGCAGGCCCGTCGTGGCCCGCCGCCGGGTGGAGTACCAGGCAGAGGTCGTAGTACGAGCATAGCTCACGATTCCGCTGGGGCAGGAACTAGTGGCTTGGAGACACGATTCGAGCGTAGGGGTGAGGTCGTCTGTTTCCCGTCAATGTTCGAATAGAGGACCAAATGAGTGCGCAATGGCTTGGCTATCCGGGTACGACCTCCGGGCGCGGGTGGTCCTCGGCGGTTTCGCCTGCCGGGATCGAACACGACATGGGTTCGGGTCGGTGATTTCAAGGAGCAACCGAGGGCCATCCAAGACGATGCGAAGATCGTTCAACACATCCCGCCCTAGCAGTAGCCATGATTCTTCCGGGTGAGCAATCACCTCGATCAAGCGCTCTGTCAACGTATGAACGCCGAGCAAGACGGCGTAACAGGGCATGGACACTATTGTCCCTCCCACTCCGCCGATTGGCACATTCCCGAGCAATGGTAACTGCATCGCATCCGCAAAGGACTGCGGCAGCAACGTTCTGTCTGCCCCAGTATCGAGTTGAGCCGGCACTCCTGATAAGATGTTGTCTGTCAGGGGATGGCGGAGTGTGACCAGAACGAACGGAGCGGGCGGGTGGAACTGGGTGTGATATACATAGGGAATCATGGGCGGTTACTTCGCCCCCTCGACGACACGGCGCACGCCGGACCGGAAGGGATTCTCCGGCTGATCGCTGACCAGCCCAACGTAGATGACCACATTGCCGATCCGTTGGAGCACACGCATTGCGACTTCGAGCCTCGTCGGCCCGTTGTCCACCACTCGTTCTTCGTGAATGGCAACATATCGCCCGTTGAGAGTACGCAAGAGTTCCGGGAGCAGTCGATAGA
>JANXSH010000436.1 GCA_025356615.1 Planctomycetia bacterium
TTGGGCATCCGTAAGGTCCGTTCGGTACGGTTTTCGCATAGCTCGGCGGCTCCTCTTGACGTATCTTCTTGGTACTCCTATATGTTATAGAGATTCTTCGTTCCCGGATAGCCTTTAAGAGTGGCTCAGGATATTTCGGCACCTGCTCGCATTTCAAGTGACCGATTACGAAAGTGCGGAGACGCCTCTGTGGGACGCCGAAATCCGCAGCATTCAAGATACAGAACGGTAGTACCGCATAACCCGCATCCTCCAGCACCCGGACAAAACTGCGGCGAAGGGAGGCATGTTCCTGAAACGTGAATCCCCGGACATTCTCCATCATGAAATACCGAGGCCGAAGTTCTGTCACAAGGCGGGCGAATGTGGCGACACCTTTGTTCCTCGGATCCTTCTTTGTATGACGGCCACCTGCGGAGAAGCCTTGACAGGGGGGACCACCTGACAATAAGTCAACCGGCCCATCCCCGAGTCCCAAGGTTCTGCGAAGCGAGACCCCTGATGCCTCGACAAGGTCGCACTCGGCAGTCGGCACATTTGGGAAATTGAGGCGGTGCGCCTCAATCGCGTGTTTGTCGAGGTCGGCGGCACCGATGAGTTTGAAGCCTGCATCCTTCAGACCCAGCGATAATCCGCCCACACCGCAGAAAAGATCAATTGCAGTAGGAGGCTCAGAGCGTGATCGCATGGGTGAGGGCCAATTGGATAGTGTTTGATACTCTCGATATCATACAGGGGAAGGCAAGATTTCGGAAGCGCAATCTGGTTTAACGCACCCTCACCGTCCGACTGCTCTTGTATCCGCGCCTGTCGGACGCTATACCGCTCGTGTCACATGCACGGGTGGAGGAATACCCATGATTCGCACGCGGATTGGGATGCCACTCCTGGCGTGCCTCCTGTTCGGCCTGGGCTGTTCGAGCGCCCGCATGGTCTCCTGGTCGGGCAACGAGGGCGTCGTCGCGATCCCTCGTGACTCCGACGTTTGGCCCTGCTATGCGCGCACGCAGGCCACCAAATGGATGGCCGCGAAGTGCCCTGCGCGGTGTCAAATCGTCGAGGAGGGCGAGGCGGTGGTGAGGACCGGCCACGACCCGGACGTAGATGACCGATAGCACCGAGTATCGGATCAAGTTCCGCTCGGCCTCTGACCGTCATGCTACGGGCATGGCCCGCGTCTTGCGCGTCGTGTTCTGGGTCTGCGACTGGGTCTGCATCTCTTCGAGGATGCTTCCCTTGATCTCGAGGAACCCCGCCGCGAATGCGGGGTCGAACTGAGTGCCGGCCATCTTCTCGATCTCGGCGAAGGCCGCCAGGGCGGGCAATCCCTTCCGGTAGGGGCGGTCCGAAGTCATGGCGTCGAAGGCGTCGGCCAGCGCGACGATGCGCGCGAGAGGTGAGATCGCCTCACCGCCGAGGCCGTCGGGATAGCCCTTGCCGTCCCACCGCTCATGGTGATTTCGGACGATCGGCAGGATGGGCCGGAGGTCCGGCACCGTGCTGATGATCTCCGCGCCCTTGACGGTGTGGAGCTTCATGTGCTCGAATTCTTCTGCCGTCAGCCGGTCGGGCTTGCGCAAGACGGCGTCGTCGATGCCGATCTTGCCGATGTCGTGCAGGGGTGTGCCGATGCGCAACAGATCGATTTGGTCCGCCGGCAGTTTCATGTGTTCGGCGAGTAGGATCGAGTAGGTCGTCACGCGGAACGTGTGGTTGCCGGTGTACTCGTCGCGCAATTCGACGGCCTGGGCCAGGATCGTGATCGTGTCGAGGAACAGGTCGCGTTGCTTGCGCAGCAACTGGGCGCACTCGATGCCTGCGGAGACGTTCGCGGCCATCGCGTCGGCGAGGTGCAAATCCTCCATCGTGAACGGCTTCTGCCAGGGGCTGCGGTCGAGGTGGATGACGCCCAGCAGCTTGCGCGGCGTTCGCAGGAGTACGCACAGGACCGACGCCATCGTGCCCTCGGCGATGCTCCTGGCGTTGGCGAGTTCGGGATCCTCTTCGACGCAGTGGCAGAGGATCGACTCGCCCCGGCTGAAGCAGCGATTGGCCAGGCTTTGACTGAACTGGAATCGGCCCCCGCCTTCGCCCCGGCCCGCCATCATGGCGCGCGGCTCGGATCGGCCCGTGGTGATCGCCTTGATCTTGAGCTTGTTGTCCGCCGGGTCGGCCAGCACGATCGCGCCGCGCTGGGCGTCGAGGACGGCCACCGAGTCGTTGAGGATCGACTGGAGCAGGTCTTCTTCCTTGTCGATGTGAACGAGGTGGTGGCCCGCGCGAATCAGGGCCAACAGTTGCTCTCCGGCGCGGGGGGAGCGGTTCGAGTCGAACGCCAGCCCCTCCATCGCCTCCATCCAGGTCGATTTGGCCGTTCCCGCGACGCGCATCGAGTCGAGCATGGGCGAGGGGCTTGGGGCCGGCTCGACTTCCTGGTCGGTGATGCTTTCGACGACGATGGCGACCTCGCCGAACTGGAGCAAGTCGCGGACACGCAGTGGCCATTGGCCGTTACCCAACCGGACCCCGTTGAGCCGGGTCCCGTTGGTGCTGCCCAGGTCGCGAACGCGCCAGCCCCGGTCCGTGACGCGGACTTCGGCGTGGTAGCGGCTCACGGAACTGTCGTCGAGGACGATCTCGAGCGCCTCCAGCCGGCCCACACGCAGCAGGTCCCCGGCATCCCAGGTGCGCCCCTTGAAGACGCCGTTCATGCCTCGCAGGCAGATGGATCTCTTCATCTCACCGTCCCTTGCCTGAACCTGTCGTTCCGAAGTCCCTACTGTCCGGCGGACACTACGTCCAGAAGGAACTATAGCTCCAAGTTTTGTCGAGGTCGAATCGAGAAACGGAATAGTCGGCGTTTCCGTCAGGATCCCCTCAGCCGCGAAGGCAATTGAACCACGGATAGCACGGAGAACACAGATAAGACAAAAGACAGGAGACGGAATCCGAAGCCTCACGGAGGTTTCCCCTTCCGGCTTATCCTCCTGTCTTTTGTCTTATCTGTGTTCTCCGTGCTATCCGTGGTTCAATTGCCTTTCTGGGCAGCCTTTCACCCCATCACCTCTGCGAGGATGTCGAGTGCCTGGGCGACTTGCCGGCGCGTCACGCACAGGGGCGGGCAGAATCGGATCGCACTCGGCCCGCACCCCAGCAGCAGCAGCCCGCTCTCGAAGGCGGCCTGGATGATCGCGTCCCGCCGTCTCGAGTCGTGGGTGTAGGGGACGCGCGAGGACACGACATCGACTGCCGTCATCAGCCCGATGCCGCGCACGTCACCAAGGGCCGAATGGTCACGTCGCAAGCGGCGCAGCCCCTCCTGCAACTCCGCCCCGCGCGCCGCCGCGTTCGCCATGTAGCCGCCCTCGAGCAAGTCCATCGTCGCCAGCGCCGCACGGCAACTCACCGGGTTGCCCCCGAACGTGCTGGCGTGGCTGCCCGGTGGCCAGTCCATGACCTCGTCGCTGGCGACGATCGCGCCGAGCGGCATCCCCGACGCGATGCCCTTCGCCAGGCAGAGGATGTCCGGCCGGACGCCCCAGTGTTCGACGGCGAACATCGTGCCCGTTCGCCCCATCCCCGATTGGATCTCGTCGGCGACGAGAAGGATTCCGTGCCGGTCGCAGAGTTCGCGTAGTGCCGGGAGGAAGCCGGGCGGCGGGACGTTGTAGCCGCCCTCGCCCTGGATCGGTTCGACGAAGATCGCCGCGACCTCCTCCGGGGGGGCGGTGCGATAAAGCACCGTCTCCTCGATCCGCCGTACACACCCCTCCCCGTCCTCCTCGGGACGTGGGTAGGGCACATGGTGGATGTCGGGCACCAGCGGCCCGAAGCCTCGACGGTGGATCAGCTTCGACGCCGACAGTGACATCGCCCCATAGGTCCGGCCATGGAACGACCCATAGAACGCGATCACACGCGATCGACCCGTGTGGTGCCTCGCCAGCTTCAGCGCCGCCTCGATCGACTCGGCCCCCGAGTTCGTGAAGAAGACCTTCCGTCGGCTGCCCCACGGCCCCGCCTCGGCGAGACGCTGCGCGAGGGCGATCTGCGGTTCGTAATAGAAGTCGGTCCCAGACATGTGCAGCAGTTTCGACGCCTGGTCCTGGATCGCCGAGACGACGTGCGGATGGCAATGCCCGGTCGCGTTGACGGCGATGCCAGCGGTGAAATCGAGGAACCGATTCCCGTCCACGTCCTCGATCACCGCGCCGCTCCCGCGCTCGACGACGAGGGGGTAGACGCGCGTGTAGGAGGGTGAGACGAATCGGCCATCGCGCGCCAGGAACTCTGCGGCGCGCGGCCCCGGCAACGGCGTAACGAGGTGCGGCACCTCGACATCGTCGAACAGCCAGCGCGGGTCTACTGATAGGGTAGAGAGCATGAGACGCACCTCGGACGCGGAAGAAATGGAGGTACGATCATTATATGCTCGACGGAGAGGACGAGGACACAAAACACGGGATGCCCCGCCCTCAAGGGCGGGGCATCCCGGATGTGGAGGAGATCCCCTCTGGGAGGGTTCTACTTGTTGAAGGTGAACTCCTTGGAGTTGATGAGCGCCCAAAGGATGTTCTCGTAGGCGGCCTTCTTGTTCATCGCATTCTTCGAGATGTGCTCGATCGCGATGTCCCGCTGACCGTCGCTCGGCTTGCGGGCGAACGCCCAGAGGAACAATTCGTCCACCTTCTCAGCGTCGGGTCGCTTGTCGGCGGCGATCAATTCGGCCCGACCGCCCGCACGCGATAGCTTGTTCTGGACCTCGTCGGAGTTGAGCAGGTGCAGCGCCTGGGCCAGGTTCGCCTCGCTCACTCGCTCGCACTCACACGCGCTGATGCGCTGGGGCCGACCGAACACGTCGAGGAAGTACGACGTGAACGACTCGTCGGGGAGCATGATCGCCCGGTTCGGGGCGTGCTTGTCGGTCGGCAGACCGCCGAAGGCGGCGGGCGAGCCGGAGACGAGATTGACCGCGTCGAACAGCACTTCGGCGGACATGCGCCGCGGGTAGTAGCGGGCGTAGTTCTGCTTGTCGTGCTTGTTGAACTCGTTCGGCGCGGAACTGAGCTGATACGTCCGGCTCTTGACGATGACGCCGATCAGGTGCTTGAGGCTGAACTTGCTATCGACCAACTCCTTGGCGAGCGCGTCGAGCAACTCGGGGTTGCTCGGCGGGTTCGTGATCCGCATGTCGTCGAGCGGATCGACGATGCCCCGGCCCATGAAGTGCGCCCAGTAGCGGTTGGCGACCGCGCGGGCGAAGAACGGGTTGTCCTTGGCGACCATCCAATCGACCAGCTTCTGGCGAGGGTCTTCGGAGCGATCGACCTCGATGGCGTCGGCGTCGAGCGCCTTGATGGGGGCCGGCTTGCTGGTCTTCTTGTT
Source organism: Planctomycetia bacterium (assembly GCA_025356615.1). Taxonomy (GTDB): domain Bacteria; phylum Planctomycetota; class Planctomycetia; order Gemmatales; family Gemmataceae; genus JANXSH01. Next base: position 5,386 of record JANXSH010000436.1, read on the forward strand.
GATGACCGTGCCGCTACTGAGCGTGAAGATCGCGAGCCGACCGGACTGGCCGTTGTTGGCGGAGCCGAGGACCGGGATCTGCTTGCGGCCGACCCGCCCGAAGAACGCGGCGAGGCCCCAGTAGTCGTCCTGGCTCCACTTCTCATACGGGTGGTGGTGGCACTGGGCGCAGGCGAGGCGCAGGCCGAGGAAGACCTGGGCGGCGTCGTCCACGAACTCTTGCGGCTGGTTGAGTTCCTTGTACCAGACCGTCGCGGGGCTGGACAACTCGTCGCCGGTCGCGCCGAGGATGTCGCGGACGAACTCGTCGTAGGGCTTGTCCTTGGCGATCGACTTGCGAATCCAGGTGTGGAACGCGAAGGTGCCCTTGGCGCGCTCGGGCAGGTTGCGGCGCTTGACGCGGAGGATGTCGGCCCACTTGCTCGCGAAGTAGTAGGCGTATTCGGGCGAGTCGAGGAGGCGATCGACGAGCTTGTCTCGCTTCTTGGTGTCCGCGTCCGCGACGAAGTCGGCGACCTGCTTGGGCGTCGGCAGGGTGCCGCACAGGTCGAGCGAGAGACGGCGGACGAAGTCGCTGTCGGAGCAGATTTCGCTGGGCACGAGGCCGAGGTCTTTCCACTTCTTCGCGGTGTGCTTGTCGGCCTTGGTCTGTTCTACGAAAGTGTAAGCCGGGGTCTTGACGCCGAGCGGAACCGTAGCCCGGAAGATGCCGACCTGCTCCTGGTAGCGGATCATGACAGCCGCCTCGCCGGACAGGGCGAGCGTGCGGACGAGACCGCCCTCGCTGACGGAGGCGATCTCCTGGTCGTTGCTCTCGTAGGTGGCGCGGCGGGTGATGTCCTCGACGCTGTTATCGGAATAATGCGCATAGACGGCGAACTGCTGCTTGGCGTTGCGGTCCATGACGCGGTGTTCGGGATAGACCGAAATCTTGGTCACGACGGGGTCTTCCTTCTCGCCGAAGGGCATGCCCGAGGCGATCCAGCGACGCATGAGGCGGTACTCGTCGGAGCCTACCTCGATGCGCTTGCCGCCGCCGTGGGCGACCTGGCCGACGGACTTGGTTAGCAGCAGGCTTTGTTCTGGAGCAGCGGGGAAGAGGCGTCGGCCCCGAGCCTCCTTGACGAGGGAGGTGTAGTCGATATCAGGCTCGAATCCGAGCAGCGACAGCTTGAAGCCGTTCTGGCCGGAGGCTTTGCCGTGGCAGCCGCCGGAACTGCACCCGAACTTCGTGAAGATCGGCACGATCTGGTTGGCGAAGTTGATCGGGAGATTGACATCACAGCTCTCGTTCGTGAGCGTGATCTTGGCCGTCTTGTCGCCGTACTTGGCGGTGACGGTGGCGGTGCCGTTGGTGATCGGGACGACCCGACCGAAGGTCGTGACGCGGGCGACCTTCTCGTTATCGACGGAGTAGGTAACGTCGTGCGTCAGATCAACCAGCTTCCCACCCGCGAGGTTGGCGGTGAGGATGATCTGCTGGGCGTCGTCGAGTCCCTTGAGGGTGATCTTGTCCGGCTTGGCAGCAAGGGATTGGACTTCGGCGGGTTTGGGGAGCGAGGCGGCGGGAAGGGTGGCCGGCACTTTCTCGGGGTTGAGATCGGCGGCCGACAGGGGCCGAATGGCGGCAACGGCGAGGAGCGCCGCAGCAAGGCCGACGGACCAGCGGGTGCGAGTCATGGAGTTACCCCCCGTAGGAGAAACGTGGCAGGAGTAGAGGCAGGATGCGGGCAGTATTTGTATTGTCGCTGGTAACGGCCAAGAATGCAACCCATTCTCGCCATAAAAGGTGACAAGGTGACAAGGTGACAAGGTGACAAGGTATGCGAGTCAACCGGGTGAGGAGGCTATCCTTGTCACCGTGTCACCGTGTCACCGTGTCACCTTGTCACCTTGTCACCTGACTACTTCCCGGCGGGCGGGGCTTGCTGGGCGCGGCGGCGGATGTCGAGTTCGATCGGGCCGAACGTCTGTTCGTGGCGCTGGAGGGTCATGCCCATGGCGCTGAAGAGTCGCTTGGCGGTGAAGAAATTCATGATGAGGCGCTGGGAGACGCCGATCTCCTGCCGCCCGGTGTGGAACGGATTGGGGTTGAGGCAGAAGTCGATGATGACCTCCTCGGCGGTCGAGGTGACGCGGGCGAAGTTGGAGTACGCGATGTGGGCGTCCTTCTCGATAAGGACGATCTCGGCCTGTACGCCAGGTGCCTGCTCCTGGGCGGCGGGTTTGGGGGTCTCGGACATGAAAGGACTCCTCGGAGGGGGTGAATACTGCCGACGAGAGCCGCCGGTGATGTGCCTATTATCATCAGAGGACGCAGCGACGGGTAGAGTCGAGGCGAGAGAGCGAGATTATTTTGGGTGAGGTTCACGTTTGTAGGGAGAATCAAGTAGCCATATCCCAGAAGGCGTCCCACGCCTCGGTGCCGCTCTGATACAAGGCGCGGAGCGGCGCCACCGACGCCGCCCCCTCCTCCAGCCAGCGCATGCCGCTGCCCTTGAGCCTCGACCCCACTACCTTGCACGCCGCCTCCGTCGGGCCACTGCCTATGTCCCAGCCCTTCCCCAGGTAGGTGGGGTAGTCCGCCCTGTCCTCGTCGTCCTCGAAGTACCCGATCAGCTTCCGCCGTTCGTCCGCCGTCCCCGCGTCCCCCGGCACCGCCTGCCCCCGCAGGTCGTCCCAGAAGTTCCGCCGCAGCGCCTCGCGCAGCCCGTTGCCCCCGTCGGTGATCGCGATGACCTCATCCGCCTTCCCCAGGCCCAGCCCCTCGGACGCCTCTCGCATCTGCGCGGCGATCCGGTCCAAGTCGAAATCGACCAGGTAGTGGCTGCGACTCTCGTCCGGCGTGTACAGCACCGCCGTGTGGATCATGCGGCTCTCCGCCTTGCCGCCCCCGGACTTCTGGATCGGCACGCTGAAGGCGTCCAGCCCCAGGATGGCCGCCGTG
>JANXSH010000611.1 GCA_025356615.1 Planctomycetia bacterium
CTGGTAGAGGTGCGTCCCGACCGGCGCGTTCTTCGTCACGAACGCCCTGGCCTCCTCGATCGTGCTGTCGAGGTTGACGCTCAGGATCTCGACCTCCTTGGGGTTGGCATCGACGATCGCCTTGAGCTTGGCGAAGTCGCTGACGGCCTGGCCGTTCCAACTCGCCCAGTAGTAGACGACGACCAGCTTGCCCTTCATCTGGTCGATGTCGAAGGGGGTCGAGGCGTCCCTGAGCAGCGGGGCGGCGACCTGCATCAGGCTGCCCTCGAGCGACAGCCGGCGGATGGCACCCTCGGCCTTAGCGGCCTGGGGCTTGTCCTTGAAGCCGGTCGAGAGCTGGGAGTACCAGTTCTTGGCCTCGACATCCTTGCCGAGGAACTCGCATACCATGCCCGCTTGCAGCATGGCGTCGGGCGTGTCCTCCGCCTTCGGGTAGGCCGTGACGAAGCCGGTCAGCTTGGTGAGCCAATCCTGCTGGACCTTGTTGAAGTCCTTCTCGCCCTTGCCGAGCTTGACCGAGTAGTCGGCCTGCATGCGGCGGAACGAGACGTAGGCCGTCAGGTTGGTGCCTGGGATCTTCAGCACGAGTTGCTGCTCGAGACTGTCGAGGCGGCTGACCGCCTTCCCGTCGGGCGTGGCACCGGCCTGGACGGCACTGCTGAGGCTGTCCGCGACCTGGCGGATCCACGGGTCACGCTGCTCGGGCTTCGCCCCGGCGACGATATTCTCGAGGATGTTCGCTCGCTTGAGGTGGTGGGCGACCGCGTCTGCGGCGGCCGTGGGGACCGACTTCTTGTCGTGGTCGGTCAGTTCCTCGACCAGCTTGAGCAGCTTCGGGTCGTCGATGCCGATGCCGCCTGCGGGACTACTCTTGCCGTCGGCGTCGGGCACTTCCGTCGAGCCGGCACCCGGCGACGGGGCATCGACGACCTTCCACGCCGAGCCGACGAGGTACATCGTGCCGAGTTGGAACCACTCGTTGGTCTTGCCGGACTCGAACAGCACCGTGGCGCGGGTGTGGCGGTAGATGTCGGCCTTCGCCCCGGTCTGGTCAGCGGGGAGGCACTGCGGCACGCCCGTTTCGAGGTGCGTCCACTCCGCCTTCCCGGTGAGGTTGGTCAGCTTGGCGATGGTCGCCTCGAACTTCGCCTTGATCTTCGCCCGCTTGGCGCGGATGGCGTCGGCCTTGTCTGCGGGCAGGCCCATTGCCGTGAGGTCCGCGTCGGTAATCAGTAGCGCCTGGAACCGGGCCAAGTCGCGCGTCGCCAGCGCCTTGAGGACTTCCTGGCTGACCTCCTCAGGGGAGATCGTCTTCCAACTGTCGATCGTCCCGTTGCGGTCCTCGTCCACGCCCCACTTGGAGCCGCCAGCGTTGAGCCAACGGAACTGGTCGGGGGCGCGGGAGCCAGCGGTCACGATCTCGCGGTAGACCTCGACGCCGTCGCGGTAGTACGAATACGAATCGACACTGCGACCGTCGCTCGAGTAGAACTGGCGTACCATCTTGCCTTGGGCGTCTTTGAGCGCCCAGCCGCTGCCGGCCTTCCCTTTGATGAGTTCGACCTTGCAGTCCGCGTGCTGCGCCGGCGCGGGCGTCGAGTAGGCGACATCGTGCCGGGGCTTGTATTCGAGCATCTTGGACACGGCGGGGAGGGCGCCCCACGCCGACGCCCAGCCGGTCCCCAGGAAGAGACACCCGCCGAGCAAGAACCGGGCCAACGTGCGCCCGCGCCCGTCTCCCGGACGCCGACCAACCCCGGAGCATGCCTTTACCATCCCTGAACTCCTTTTTCCGACCACAATCGATCCCACCGCTCACCTCTTCAACCATCGGCACGTCACACCTGTCGAGTTCAGCGCATCCGCTGAAATCGGACCCGGCGACACCTCGACTCGTCACTGGGAGGCGGCAAGAAAATGCCGATTTCGACGACCTCGCGGGCCACGCGGACATTAGCGACAATGCGTGCGGATCGGCGTCCTTTTCGTAAGTTGCGTGCCGGCAATCGGATAGGGAGATCACCCGACGCGGGGTTCGCCGCTTGCCCAGCT
>JANXSH010000450.1 GCA_025356615.1 Planctomycetia bacterium
CTGATGGCGTGAAGTCTCCCACGGGCCAGTCTTGCTCCCCCTCCCTTTTAGGGGAGGGGGGCTGGGGGGTGGGGTCTAACCAGCGACGACCCGTGATCCTCGAAACTACTGTCACGCTCCCCGCTGAAATGCTTGCCTCCTCGCCTCCGCTCGCCTACACCAACCTTGCCCACCCCTCGGAGATCCCTCCCATGCGTTCGTGCCTCCTGTTCGCGCTCGTCCTCGTCGCCGGTTCCGCGTTCGCCCAGTATGGCGACATCGGCGATCTGAAGTTGCTCAAAGCATCCGACAAGGTGGACATCAAGTCCACCCCCGCGCCCAAGGGCGCGACGGTACTGTTCGACGGCAAGGATCTCGACGGCTGGCTCGCGGGCAACGGCGGCAAGGCGAAGTGGAAGCTCCAGCCCGACGGCATCGCCCAGTCCGGCGGCGGCGACATCCACTCGGAGAAGAAGTTCGACGGCAAGTTCAAGGTCCACGTCGAGTTCCGCGTCCCGTATTACCCCAAGAAGGTCGGCCAGGGCCGGGGCAACAGCGGCGTCTACGTCCAGGGCCGGTACGAGGTGCAGATCCTCGACAGCTACGGCCTGAAGAGCAAGGACAACGATTGCGGCGCGATCTACGAGGTGGCCGCGCCCAAGTCGAACGTGTGCAAGGCCCCGACGGTGTGGCAGAGCTACGACATCGAGTTCACGTCGCCGAAGTTCGAGGGCAAGAAGAAGATCAGCCCCGCGAAGATGACCGTCTTTCACAACGGCGTCAAGATCCACGACAACGTCGAGATCAAGGTCGATAACACGAGATCCGGCATGGGTGGCGACACCTCGAAGCCTGGCCCGATCCTGCTGCAAGACCACGGCGACCCCGTGCAGTTCCGCAACGTCTGGGTGCTCCCGCTGAAGGACGAGGCGACCCGCATCGAGGAGTGAGTCGGGAGAGAAAAAATCCCGACGGGGGGCTTCCAGCCCCCGTCGGGATCTCCACCAACCCGTTAGCAAGTGTAGTATGCGCGACGATCGCGTCGGCGAATGGCCCGATACGGGTCGGGGGTCGAGTTCTGGGCGGCGAAGCGCCGCACGATCGGCAGGATACGAACGAAGCGACCGGCCCCGGATGGTATCGGGGCCGGTCGCTCGCATTCCACGTTCGACATCAGCGAGAGGGTGCCTCGCCGTAGGCGGGATAGTTCCACTTGCCCGACGACTTGGCGGGCATCTTGACGACGAGATCCTCGACGAGAGCGGGCTTGCTCAGGCGGGGATAGTTGACAGGCATTTCCTCGGCGGGTGGCATCGGGATCGAGCGCTGCGGGCCGCCGTCATACGGATAGGTCCCCTGCTGGCTGGGGGCGATGCGGGGCTGCTCGTCGGCCTGGAGCATCGGGGGTGGCAGTTCGTAGCCCGACGCCGCCGGGCGGAGGACCGTCGTTTGGGGTTGGGCCAGAGCCGTCGCCAACTCGGCGACCGGCGAGTAGTAGACGTTCGAGGAGTAGGTGTATCCCGAGTAGGTGGGATAGTAGGAGTAGTAGCTGGGCGTGTAGTAGGAGTAGTAGGGTTGGTAGTAGCCGCGATAGCCGCCGTAGTAACCGCCGTAGCCGCCACGATAGCCGCCGTAGCCGCCGCGATAGCCGCCGTAGCCGCCGCGATAGCCGCCGTAGCCGCCGCGATAGCCGCCGTAACCGCCGCGATAGCCGCCGTGGGCGGCGACGGTATCGGCCGCGAGGTCGTCGGCGGTTGCCTTCAGGTTCAGCGTTTGGGCGGACGTGTCGCCGGAGAGCGACAACCGGACGGTGTCGCCCGCATGGGCGGAGCTGGCCACGAAGCCGAGAGCGGCGAGGGCGAGAAGCCCGATCGCCATTCGTCTGGCACGCATGAGAGTAGCCTCCACTGTGTTGGTGTACGAAGGTGTCACATCGATACCGAGATAGCCTGTCCCGCCGGCACGCCATCCAGCTATCATTGTACAGACGCGGTGGGGGAGAAGTCAATTTTGCGGATAGCGCTGGACGTACCGCATCTGCGGGATGTGACGAGGTGGAGCGGGGGGCGGGTCGGCGCAAGGGACGCGGCCCGGGGACGCATTCGTCTTGCCGGGTCCGCCAGAGTCGGCTTACAATCAATTACGGCAAGCCCTGCTTCCGGGTCGAACAGGCGGCAACAGCTAGCGAATGATCCGAGTCGGGGGAATCCGCCCATGCCGCCGCCGACCGGGCAGCCCAATCCTCGTCCCGCTCCGAGATGGATCGACATCGACCCGAGGGCGAGCAACATCCGGCCGATCCACCCCGTGGGATCGGCTCATTGGGATCCGGCATTTCTTGTAGATGCCCAGAAGTATGTGCCGTTCGACCAGGCTCAGAGTGACCACCCCCAGGCGATTCAAGTGGTGGAGTACGACGGTGACTATATCGTCTTTTCAGGGCATCACCGCATTTACGCTCTTCGGAACTTGCACAATCCTCCCCATCCTGCGCCCGCCACGGTTCGTGTTCAGGTCTTTACCGCACAGGAGTTCGCCAACTCCCCGAATGCGGATGCCATTTTTCGGGGAAACATTCCCGTCATCATGACGTTGATCCAAGGCGCTCTGGCGACGAACGCCCCGTTCCCAATCGTATGAGGCTGTCCAATGGCATTTGGCCCTAACATATACTTTTTCGCCCCCAATTGGGAGCCTGACGTGCTTCGAACTCCCGAGCCGAGAGGCAGTGCCGTGCCTGCGGACCTGTTCCGCTCGTGGCTCATAGACTCAGGCTTCGTCCATCATCCGGGTTCGAAGGCGAACTTCTCTCGTGAGTTGATCGACCTCCGCTTCCATCAGGTCGATGAAGAGGTCGCGTTCACGTCGATCGAGTTCGGCCTCGACAATGATGCCCCCCAGCGGATCAACGATTGGCAGACGTTGGTGGACGAGCTTTCCGATAAGTGGGGCCTCTCGCTGATCGACCAGGAGAAACGAGAAAAGGTGCCCGCAGGACAATTCCGACGCATCCTTGCCGAGGACCGGATATGGCGGATCGTCGCGGACGTGAACGGTTGGCCTCCGATCTGGCCCGAACTGGCCGTTCCGCATTCCACTACAGGTCCACTCTTGGTACAGGTTCTGCATGAATCGAACCGCTGAGTTGTTTGAACAGACTGCACTCTCGTCGGAGGATTCCCCTCTTCGGTCTTGGCCCCCCGTGCCTCAGCGCGGTAGAATGGAGTATTCACATAAACCAGGAGGGCTATCGTGTCGTTCGACATACCCCGCGAAGAACTCGAAGTCCAACTAGAACGCGCCTTCCTCGTCTGCGTCGCCTTGCCGGACCGCCCCTTCGTCGGGGACGACCCGCTCGACGAGCTGCGCGGCCTCGCCGTGTCGGCCGGGGCCAAGGTCGTCGGCGGACTCGTCCAAAAGCGCCAGGCGGTCAACCCGTCGAGCTACATCGGCAAGGGCAAGCTCGAGGAACTCATCGAGCAGACCCAGGCGACCGACACCGATGTCATCATCTTCGACAACGACCTGACGCCGGGCCAGCTCCGCAACCTGGAGAAGGCCACCAACATCAAAGTCCTCGACCGGAGCGAGTTGATCCTCGACATCTTCGCCACGCGCGCGAGGTCCATCGAGGCCCGGCTCCAGGTCGAACTCGCCCAACTCGAGTATTCGCTGCCCCGGCTCCGCAAGATGTGGTCCCACCTCGGCCGGGAAGGCGGCGGGCTGGGGACGCGCGGCCCCGGCGAGACGCAGCTCGAGGAGGACCGCCGGATGGTCGATTCGCGCATCCGCGACCTCAAGCACCGCCTCGTCGAGGTGCAGGCCCGCAAGGAGCGCGAGGTCGCCAGCCGCCGCGAGGAACACACCGTCTCGCTCGTCGGCTACACCAACGCCGGCAAGTCGCGGCTGATGAACGCCCTGACCCACTCGGGCGTTTTCGTCCAGGACAAGCTCTTCTCGACGCTCGACACGCGCACCCGGCAGTGGCACGTCAAGGACTTCGGCAAGGTGCTGCTCTCGGACACCGTCGGCTTCATCCGCGACCTGCCGCACGACCTCGTGGCCAGCTTCAAGGCGACGCTCGCCGAGGCCCGCCACGCCCGGCTGTTGCTGCAAGTCGTCGATGCGAGCAACCCGCTGGCCGAATTGCACCTGAAGGCGGTCAACGACGTGCTGGCCGAAC
>JANXSH010000573.1 GCA_025356615.1 Planctomycetia bacterium
ACCACGCATGAGAGCGACTCCACCCCTATTCGTGACGCCTGTGGCGCTCCGGTGGGCCTCGCTCCGCTCGACCCACCCTACGATCGATCCGAAATCTGCCGACGCGGCACCGATGAAGAAGTGATGAAGGAAGACCCATGAATGATTTCGTACTCGCCGAGCAGACCCACGCGGCGATCCGGGAGGGACGATGGCAGGTGGCCGTATTGCCCTTCGGCGCGACGGAGCCGCACAACCTGCACATGCCCTACGCGACCGACAACTTCCAGGTCGAGGCGCTGGGCCGTCGGGCGTGCGGCTACGCCTGGGAGAAGGGCGCGCGGGTGCTGCTGCTGCCGACGATCCCGTTCGGCGTCAACACGAACCACCTGAAGGTGCCCGGAGCCGTCGCGTGCAGCCTCATGCCGACGACGCTCCTCGCGATCATCACGGACATCGTCGAATCGCTCTCGCTCCAGGGCATCCGCAAGCTCGTGCTGCTCAACGGCCACGGCGGCAACGAACTCAAGCCGTTGACGCGCCAACTGCACCACCGGACGGACGTGTTCCTCGCCGTGTGCGACTGGTTCCGCATGGCGGCCGACCTGTACCCGAGGCTGTTCGCCCACCCCGGCGAACACGCCGACGAGGTGGAGACGAGCCTGGGCCTGGCCTACTTCCCGGACCTGATGAAGACCGAACTCGCGGACGACGGGGCGGCCCGGCCCTCGCGGTTCGAGGCGATCAACCGCGGCTGGGTGAGCATCACGCGCCCCTGGCACCTGGTGAGCCAGAACACCGGCCTGGGCGACCCGAGGGCGGCGACCGCGTCGAAGGGGTTCCAATTGATGGAGGCGCTGACGGGGAGGCTCGGCGACTTCCTGGTGGAACTGGCGGCGGCGGAGATGGACGGGACGTTCCCGTATTGAGGGGCGCGTTGACGGGATGGTGGGAGAGGGGTAGGATGAGATGGGGATCGAAGGATTCATCATAATTCGCAAAGATCGTGGCAGCATGTTTCCCAACCCCTCGAATTGCAATTAGGAAGCCTGCATTGGCAACAGAAGCGGACCATGTGAGGGGCGTCGGAGCGGCGGGTAAGTACGACGCGACCGTCGGGTCCGAGGCGGAGGCGCGACGGATCGTCCAGCAGGCTTTGCCGCACGCAGTGGAACTGCCACCTGCGGTTACGGGGCAGCCCTACCCCAACCCGCCGAAAGGGGTAAAGGCGTGGTTCCAAGTGCATCCAGCCGAACCGGAGGTCGGCAACATGCTGCCTCACATCAAGTACGCGGACTGGACGGGTGGGAAGAAGGGGACGGGCGGAACCTGGGGCCACATCTACTTCCCACCTTCGCCGCAATAGGAGGACGGGCCATGTCGTTCATGTTCGAAGTTTTGTATCAGTCGCCTTCGGACCGGCGGCGCGAGGCCGTGATTTCCGATCGCATTGGACAATTCGGCGGTCGGCTCTCCTACCGAGAGGAGCCGGATGTGGTCGGAGCCGGCCCCGTCTCGTTGACCTACGAGTTCGGCGATCTACAAGTCGCCCATCAAGCGGCTTCCTCCTTACGCGCGCAAGGAGAGCACGTCGAAGGCCCAGTGGATTATGGCGAGTAACCCTGTGACGAATCCAGGGCTGACCTACTTCGCGAACCTGATGCGCACTGCCCCGCATCGCGACGGCACCGAGGAGCTTCCAGTTGATGGAGGCGCTGACGGGGAGGCTCGGCGACTTCCTGACGGAACTGGCGGCGGAGATGGACGGGACGTTCCCGTATTGAGGGGCGCGTTGACGGAATGGAGGAGTGCGGCACCTGATCGTGATGGGGTTGGTGTCGGTCCCGGATCGGCTCCGGGGGAGAAAATCCACAGGTGCCGAGGGAGCAGGTGTGCCGGGCGTCGAACCTGCGGTGCGCGATCCGGTCCCGCCGGGGGCGAGTCCTGTGGGCGAGGTGATCCGCTATCACCAGCGGCGGCATCGGTGCATCCTCTGAACACGCGCTGTAGTATTCGGGTGAATCCTAGCCGCCGTGCACCTCTTGCCAAGCAGATTGTTTGGCATGGCGTTCCCGAATCCTCTTGACTTTCCCTCCCGAGCGGTTAGGCTGGAGGGGATCCAACCCCACCATCCTCCCCGTCGTTCCCTCGCGGAACAAGGAGGCGTCCGTGACCTTCTACCGCCTCGCCTTGCTGGCTTTGGCCCTGCTCCCCGCCGCCCTCTTCGGCGCTGCCCCTCCGCGAGTCGCCCCGCGCGTGCCGCTGCACCAGCGGATCGATGAACTCGTCGCGGCGAAGCGTGCCGACTTCGCGAAATTCGACGCCGGACCCGCCTCCGACGCGGAAATCTTTCGCCGCCTCCATCTCGACCTCATCGGACGCATCCCGACTGCGGCCGAGGCCCGCGCCTTCCTCGCGGATCGCGCTCCGGCCAAGCGAACCACGCTCATCGACGAGCTGCTCGTCAGCCCCGAACACGCCCGCCACATGGCCGACGTGTTCGACGTGATGCTCATGGAGCGCCAGCCCAGCGCGCTCGTGCCGCAGGTCGAATGGCACGAGTTCCTCCGCCGGAGTTTCCTGGCCAACACCGCGTATGACGTGATGGCCCGCGAGATCCTCTCGGGCGACGACGCGGACCCGAAGACGCGCTACCGCGCCAAGTTCATCCTCGACCGCGCCGCCGAGCCGCACCGGGTGACCCGTGACCTGGCCCGGCTGTTCCTCGGCATGAATCTCCAATGTGCCCAGTGCCACGATCACCCTTTGAACGAAGATTGGAAGCAAGACCACTATTACGGCCTCCATGCCTTCGTTATCCGAACGTCGATCGTGGCGGATACGAAGGCGAAAATATCGCGCCTCGCCGAGAAGGCGGACGGGGAGGTCAGCTTCCAATCGGTGTTCGACCCGCGCAAGGTGACGAAGACGACCCTCCCTCGCGCTCCCTTCGGCCCGGCCCTGCCGGATGTCGTCGTGGACAAGGCCAAGCCCTACACCCTCGTCCCGGCGGCGGGCGTCGCCTCCAAGCCGAAGTACAGCCGTCGCGCCCGCCTCGCCGAGGCGATCGCGCGACCGGACTACGTCCCGTTCCGCCGCAACATCGCGAACCGGCTCTGGGCGAAGATGATGGGGCGCGGCCTCGTCGAGCCGTTCGACCGCGACAGCGTGGTGAACCCGCCGTCTCACCCCGAGTTGCTGGAGTTGCTCGCCGACGACATTGCCGCGCGCAAGTTCGACATGCGTTCCTTCCTGCGCGAACTCGCCCTCAGCCGGACGTATCAGCGGTCCAGCGAGCGCCCCGCAGGCGACCGTGACGGGCCGCTCTACTCGACCGCCATCCTGAAGCCTTTGACGCCCGAACAACTCGGCTGGTGCCTGATCCAGGCGACGGGGTTGATGGAGACGCATCGGCTCGCACTGGGCACCAAGGCGACCGAAGAGACGATTTACGCCAGCCTCGGCGGCCTGATTCCCACCTTCACCCGCGTTTTCGGCGGCAACCCCGGCGAGGCCCAGACCTTCGACGCCCGCATGGATCAGGCGCTGTTCCTAGCGAACGGTCCGACGGTCCGCTCCTGGCTTATTAGCAGGCCGGGGAGCCTGATCGCCCGGCTCGAAAAGCTCTCGGGAGCCGCCCTCGCGGATGAGTTGTACCTCAGTGTCTTCACCCGTTTACCCGATGACGAGGAGCGGAAGGAAGTCGTCGACTTCCTCGCCCGCCGGCCCAAGGCGCTCGCCGACCTCGCCTGGGGGCTGATCGCCTCGACGGAGTTCCGGTTCAACCACTGATCTGATAGGATGGAGGCAGCCCGCGTACCGTTGTCAGCGATAACGGTTCATGATTCTGCTGATGGCGTTTCGCATTCGATCCTTGATCGAGTAACATTCAGTAGCCCTCATAACAACGGAGCAAGCCATGACTCGGATCGTGATGGATGATGTGCTGAGAGAGAAACTGAACGGCCTCGGGGAGATCCTCGAACTCTGCGACGCCTCGGGCAAAGTGCTGGCACGGGTGGTGCCTGCCGCTCCGCAGTTGACTCCCGAAGACCTGATCCCGCCTATCGGCGAAGAGGAACTCGCGCGACGGCTGAACTCCTCTCCTACTCGCACCTATACCACGGCTGAGGTGCTGCGCCATTTGGAGAGCCTGTAATGTTCGAAGTGGACTGGCGTGACGAAGCACTGAACGACTTGACCGAAGCATGGCTGGCGGCAGTCGGCCCTGGTCGCGAGGCGGTCACGGCAGCGGTTGGGCGGATCGACGACGCATTGGAGCAGAACCCGCTCGACACCGGAGAGGGCAGAGAAGAAGAAAACTACCGCATCCACTTCGAAGCGCCATTGGTAGTGATCTTCCGGGTATTTCCGACGGAGCGGCGGGTATTGGTGGTGATGACTTGGCCGATAATTCGCCGCAGGTCGTAAACGGGTGGTGTCTTTCCCCAGTTGACAGACCCTTGTTTCCAGGCTTCATTCCCCTTGAAAGCAGCCTGAATACTTGGCCTTGTCAACTGGGTTGAGACACGACCTAAACGGCTCGGCTCACAATTAAACCATCGAGGTTCCTCCCATGCTCTGCAACTACGCCTGCCACTCCTCCGACCACGCCCTCTCGCGGCGCGGCTTCCTCACCGCCGGCGCGGGGCTGCTCGGCCTCCACTCGCTGACGCAACCCAGTGCGGCGAAGGCGCTCGCGGGGGCCGACAAGCGCGTCCTCGTCATCTGGCTTTCGGGCGGCGTCAGCCAGCTCGAGACGTGGGATCCGAAGCCCGGCACCAACACCGGCGGCCCGTTCCAGACCATCGCGACAAAGGTGCCCGGCGCTCACCTCTGCGAACTGTTGCCGCACACGGCGGCGCTCATGCCCCACCTCGCCCTCGTGCGCGGCATCAACACCGCCGAGGACGAACACGGTCGCGGAGCCGTCATCATGCACACGGGCCGGCGGACGGAGCCGGGCATCACCTACCCGCACCTCGGCTCGGTCTGTGCCAGCCTCCTCGGCAGCGATACGAACCCGCTGCCCGGTTACATCCACATCACGCCACGCGGCAACGGTGGCGTCAGCGCCGCCGACGCGGCGTTCCTCGGCCCGCGCTTCGCGTCGGTCAGCCTCGACGACGGCAAGGCTCCCCAAAACATCGACCTCCCCGCCGACCTGACCGCCGAGGCCGACCGCGCTCGCCACGACATCCGCGCCAGGGCCAGCGACCGCTTCCTGAAGCGCCGCCGCACCGCCCAGACCGAGGCGTACACGAACAGCTACGACCAGGCTGCGGGACTGATGAGGAAGAAGTCGCTCTTCGACTCGGCCAACGAGCCGGGCAAGATCCGCGACCGCTACGGCCGGCACGACTTCGGACGGCACTGCCTGATGGCGCGCCGCCTCCTCGAGGGCGGGGCGACGTTCGTCAAGATAACGCACAGCAACTACGACACGCACCACGAAAACTTCGACTTCCACATCGAGCAACTCGGCGAGTTCGACCGGCCGTTCGCCACCCTCCTCGAGGATCTCCAGGTTCGCGGCCTGCTCGACTCCACGCTCGTGATCGTGATGTCGGAGTTCGGACGCACGCCGAACATCAATGCCAACTACGGCCGGGACCACTGGTCGCGCGCCTGGTCCGTTGCCCTGGCGGGTTGCGGCATCCGGGGCGGCGTCGTCCACGGCAAGACGAACGCCAACGGGACGAACGTCACCGAGGGGCAGGTGAACGGCGGACACCTCTTCCACACCTACCTGTCGGCCCTCGGCCTCGACCCGAAGAAGAACTGGTACGTCGATCAGCGCCCCATCCTGCGGGCCGACCCCAAGGCGCACGCCATCAAAGAGGTGCTCGCATGAGCTTCCTCGGCCCCCCGCCGGTCAAGATCGACCCGACGTACATTCGCTTCGTCAAGCAGTGGCAGCACACCGCCGCGCTCATCGGCTGCCGCATCGACCCGGCGGGCCGATTCGTCTTCGCCGGTGCCCAGGACAACGTCGTCGTGCGCTGGGATCTCGCCACCGGCAAGAAGGCGATCCTCGCGGGCCACAAGAGCTGGGTCCGCGCGCTGGCGTTCGCCTCGAAAGGGAAGCTGCTGCTCAGCGCCGACTGGGCCGGGCGCATCAACGCCTGGCCGACGGACGACGATGTCCCGAAGCCACGCTGGAACATTCCCGGCCACAAAGGTTGGGTGCGTGCCCTCGCCGTCAGCCCCGACGGCGCGACGCTCGCCAGCTGCGGCAACGACCACCTCGTCAAGCTCTGGTCGCTCCCCGACGGCAAGCCGCTGAAGTCACTGCGCGGCCACGACAGCCACGTCTACAACGTCGCCTACCACCCCGACGGCCGGTCGCTCGTGTCCGCCGACCTCATGGGCGTCGTCAAGGTGTGGGATCTCGCGCGCGGCGAGGTGAGTCGCGAGATGGACGCGAAGATCCTCCACAAGTATGACGTTGGATTCGGGGCCGACATCGGGGGCGTGCGGAGCATGGCGTTCGACGCCGAGGGCAAGCACCTCGCCTGCGCCGGCATCACCAACGTGAGCAACGCCTTCGCGGGCGTCGGCAACCCGCTCGTCGTCGTCTTCGACTGGGCGACGGGCAAGCAGAAGGTGCAACTCAAGCCGAAGGTCGGCTTCCAGGGCACCGCCTGGGGCGTGCTGTTCCACCCGAGCGGAAACGTCCTCGGCGTCGGCGGCGGCAGCGGCGGCGTGTTCTGGTCGTGGAAGCTCGACCAGCCCCTCGCCTCGCACACGTTCGCCCTTCCGAACAACGCCCGCGACCTCGCGATGGTTCCCGACGGAAGGCACCTGGCGGTGCCGTTCGACAACGGGATGCTGCGTGTGTACGACATGGGGCGCTAACGCCGCTTGTCGAGGGAGGATGAAGCCGGTCGCTCGAGCGAGGAATGCGAACACGCCCTCGGGTCGTTGCCCGTTCTCATTCCGAAGCCGTGGCGATGGCTGCCTCGATCTCCGCGAGCGGAGCCTTCTTCGCGACCTGAAGCAACTGCTGCAAGCGATCCAGGTCGTTGACCTGCCGCACGCGCGGCATCAGGGTCGGCGCGGCATCGCTGAAACGAAGCTCGAGTGCGACCTCGATCGCCTTCGTCATTCCTTTGATCTCGCCCTTATCTCGCCTTTGATTTCGCCCTGTTCCATGCCCCGACGTTCGGCGTAGGTGATGAATGGCACGGCCTTCTCCTTTTCGCGCTGGAGGATCTGCTCCCACATGGCATCATCATACTCTTTGGGCAGTGCCAGGAGCCAGTCCAGGTAGCGATACCAGTGCCGCAACTCCTCCCCGGTCATGCCCCGTTCTTAAAGCAACTGGATCACCTCCAGCTTCGCCGCCGCCCGACCCGGCATGTCCTTCTTGGTGGGCATCGACGCCAGTTGCGCCAGCACGAACAGCGCCACCGGGTTTGCGTGCTTCCGCAGTTCGTCCTCTCGTCCACGATAGTCGAGGATCTTGGCGGTGTGGAACTCCAAGAGGCGTTTCTTGCCGCACAGAATCGCCTCGTAGCGGTCGGGTCGCCAGTCCGGGTCGTCGTCGATGAGGAGGGCGAAGCTGATGACGGGCTGGCCGAAACGGTCCTCGGCACGGTAGTCGTAGACGTGCATCCGGCGCGGGAAGTCCGCCTCCACGCCGCCCTGCACCTCGCCGTGCAGGTAGCGCGAGTCGCCCTCGACGCTCGCGGCCTTGGCGAGGCAGTCGGCGACGCGCTTGCCCGTCTCCCCCGTCGGGTAGAGCGCTTTTCAGTTTTGGGTGAAGCATCCTCGATAACTAAACCGATAAACTCGACAAGCACAAGTTCACGCCCCGTACCTACTTGGGAAAAATCGCGCAAACCGACATGGCTTCAACAAATTCGGCGACTACACTGTAAACCTGTGCAGGAATTATCCCAACCCTTGAGGTGTGCATCACTATGCCGCGCCGCTCCGAACAGCCCAGCTTGTTCACCGATGTTGAACCTGATCAGATGCCTAAAGAGGGGAATGGCAAATACCACTCATTTCCCGTAAATCTCGGCCCATGGCCGCTGAACCGAGTACACAACGCCGACTGTCTTGCTGCGATGCTCCAGATGCCCAGCGACTGCATCGACGTTGCAGTGACTTCGCCACCTTACTGGGGGCAACGAGGGAACGAAGGAATTGGTCAAGAGGAAGACCCACGCGATTATGTCCGCGACCTCACCCTGGTACTCGCTCAGGTTATGCGATGCCTCAAGCCGACGGGCACCTTCTGGCTCAACGTAGGGGATGCTTTCAACACTCCCATTAATTGGCGTGCCGAGGATCACACCTATAGCTCTCTCGGCGCTGAAGGCAAAGGGCTTCCGCCCACCAACTCGGCCTACACGAAGAATCGTGGCTCCCGCCGGGCCTTCATCCGACCCGAAAACAAATGGCTACAGTACGGCAATCTGCTGGCTATCCCTTATCGACTAGTGACATCCCTATGCGATCTTGGTTTCCTCTTCCGTGGGGAGGTGGTTTGGGAGAAATCGCGGCCCATGCCGGAAGGGAATTGCCGACGCCCGCACCGAAGGCATGAGGGCATTTACATCTTCGCGAAGCAGGAGCAGCACTCGTTTCAGGTGAAGCCGCCGGTCGGGTCGGTGTGGAAGCTGCTCCAGACACCTAACAAGACTCAGCATTGCTCGACCTTCCCTATCGACCTACCGCTACGCTGCATCGAGGCTTCGGCGGTAGAGGGGCAAGGTGTGGTACTCGACCCATTCATGGGGAGCGGAACGACGGGCCGGGCGGCGCGACAACTCGGTCATAGCTTTATTGGCTTCGAGTTGAACCCGGCAATGTGTGAGTTTGCCAATGAATCGCTCACCGATTAGCCCGGCTGATCGAGTTCCGGGGGTGGGGAAGCGGCGCGGCCACGCACTTTGAACATCGTCGCGCGTGCGATCACCTCTTTCGCGAAAAAATCCGGCTGGTTTGCCAAGTCGAGTCGGAAGACCCGCTTCCCGGAAGGGGTCGTAGCGGCGCTGGGGACGGATCGCGTGTTCGCACTGAAAAGATGGTCGAAGCTGCCGTGAATCTCTACATACTTTCGCTTCTCGGATGGCGCTTCCAGTGAACCAAGCTCGCCACGGTTGACGAGCGGGTCGGGGTGGGGAGGCGGGAAGGACTTCACATCTAGTGTCCACATCGGGGAGAAAAAACCGTTCTTCATCATTTCTCGACTGCACGGCACATCGTCGGAGATCCGCTCGGCAAGGCTCGATTTCACATGAACGCCGCCGAACAATTCATCTGTGTCATCGATGTAAAGCGCGATATCGAGCTTATCAGAGCCGACAACCTCATCGATACACATTGCCTTGAGTGCCGCTATCTTCTTGGGCTTCCCGATCAGAACTTGAATACGGATGTTGTTCTCTGCAAGTATCGCCTCGTAGATTTCCTCGAGAGCAACTTCGAGCGCGTTGCCTGAAGCGCGTTTCCAGCTTTGGTCAGGGCTTTGCGAGCGGTGGAGGGGTAAAATATTCAGATACTGGCGGTACACCACATGATGCCAAAGATCGCTCGGATTGGCGCTGGGGCAGGTCTTCAGGGCGACGAGAAAGGCGTCCTTGATAGCGTCGCGGTTCTTGACGCTTTTCCGCGCCAAGGACTTATCCATCAGTTCGCCCACAGCCTTGAAGGCGGGTTCCGAGACTCCCGGCAGGTCGATGACGACATCGATCTTGTTCATCGTGGTGCGGAACTGCAAGGGGAACCCGGCTTTCTCGGGGAAACGAATCAGGCGAATGCAGTAATCATCACGCGCCACCGGCATTGCGGCAAGACGGGACTATAAGCTCGACTTTTGCCGAAAGTCGTAAGTCGTTATTCCTCGGTCATCCCTCCGACCATCGGATAAGGAGTTACGGCGATTCTTCCATCGAGAAATAAGGACTTACGACTTTCGGCAAAAGTCGAGATAAGAGGAGGTGCAAAAAATGTAGACATTCCTCCTGAGAAGCCGCCCGCCAACATTCCCTCGTTCGCGCGTCGGGCTAAGACGAGTGCGAACCTCCTTCCGCTCACTCCGCGAGGGCCGCCGTCACGCCCAGCAGAGCGGGGACGCCCCACGCACCGCCCTCCTTTTTGTTGAATCGCATAGTCAACGATTTGATCTCGACGCCGGGCCGGGGGTTGGTCCACGGCATCGAATACACGACGGTCTGCTTGCCTTTCGCCGGGGCGGCCCAGGCGACCGCCGCGCCGGGCAGGCCCGCCGCGCGATCGACAAGCCAGCCGCCGATGCCACGATCGAGACGCACGGCGATGACCTCCGTCTTGCCGTCGGCATACGTCACGACGTACTCGACGACGACGGGCGGCAGGTCGGTCGGCTTGTCCGCCTTCCAGGCGCGGATGGGGTGGAAGGTGTGGAGGAAGTACAACACGTCGGCCTTCTTGCCGATCGGTATGCCCTTCACCTCGCGGGGCAGGTCGCCCTTCGCACCCGGCCCGGCCAGCATGACGCACGACGGCAGCGGCGACGTGCGGAAGTCGCGGATGAGGTAGCGCACCGACGCCAACGTCTGCTCGCCGACGGGGAACGCCCCGAGGTCGGCGTCGCCTTGGAGCCAGCCCTTGTCTTTGGTCAAATACTGATTACACTTCTCGGCCAACGGGATCGGCGTATATCGCAGGTTCGCCCCGGCGACGAGTACCTTCCCGGCGGCGAAGCCCGAGCCGAGGTTGCCCAGGAGGGTCGTGACGATGGCTCGCTTCTTCTGGTCGTTCGCGGGGTTCGTCTCGGTCGCGTTGACGCGGAGCTGGTTGAGGACGATGCCTCCCTTCCCCATGCGGTACTTGACCAGGCCGCCGATGTTGAGCAGCGGCACGACCGAGTCGCGATACTTCGCGTCGCGCTCGACGCGGATCCACAGGTTCTCGACGGAGATGACCGGGTTCGTCCCGACCACGTCCCAGGCGACGGGGACGAGGGTGATCGACTTCGCCTTACGCGGCGGGTCGATCGCGAAGTCCTGCCGGGTCATGGCCGGCTTCAGGTCGATCGTCATGGCGGTCTTCTCGTCGCCGTCGAAGACGAGTTTCAGCTTGCGGATGGGGTAGTAGAACGTGTTCGGCACGATGGAGAACTCGCGGATCGTGTGTTCGCGCGGCAGTTTGGCCGTCCAGCGCGGCTTGGGGCTGGATTTCAGGTCGTGCGAGTAGATGAAGACCCAGGCGTCCGCCGAGACGAGGCCGTTGGTCATCTGCCCCCATCCCCAGGGTTGCTCGGGGCACTCGCAGAACGGCGCGATGTCGTCCAGATCGACGATGTGGGTGAATGCATCGTCCGCCGGGTACAGGTCGCCGGACCAGGGGAATATCTTCCGTGTCGATTCGAGGACCACGTCGCGCGTCGTTAGGCCCGCGAGGATCGGGTCTCGCCGCGCCGCCATCGTCACGCGCTCCATGCGGAAGGGCCGGATGGCGTGGTCGATGCCGACGAGTCGGTTGAAGTCGAGAAGCCCCGCAGGCGTCAGCCCCCAGAGCAAAAGTTG
Organism: Planctomycetia bacterium; assembly: GCA_025356615.1. Taxonomy (GTDB): domain Bacteria; phylum Planctomycetota; class Planctomycetia; order Gemmatales; family Gemmataceae; genus JANXSH01. The sequence continues at coordinate 11,502 of JANXSH010000573.1, forward strand.
ACCGCCCCGCGATGTGAAGGCGTCGAACGTCTTGCGGTCCGCCGTCAGCTTCTTCAGGTTGGCCGCGCTCGCATCGGCCACGACGACGGAGATCGTCGGATCCGCGATTGCCGCGAGCAGGTCGTCGCTCGGCGTCGCCTTCAGGCCGACGCTGGCGAGCAGCTTCGCGCGCGAGTCGGTCTTGTCGAGGACGATCGCGGTCTTCTTCTCCACAGGCGCGTAGATCGCCGCGTGGACCAGGAGGTTGTCGAACAGCCGCTGCGCGACGGGGTCAGTCGCCAGTTTGCTCCCGACGACGGCCTGGCACAGGATGAGCAGGCCGTCGCGCAGGGGGCACTCGCACAGCGCGGTGTCCGACAGCCCCTCGTCGCACTGAAGGAGCGACCGCGCCCCGCGCCCGGCTTTGCGGTAGGCACTACGATAGACGACGTGGTCGCCCGACCAGCAGAAGAAGTCCGCCTCAGCCAGGCCGACGAACGCCGGGTGCGCCAGGTTTTCGGGGAAGGCGATCCGGCCGGTGTCGTTGGTCATCTCGAGGTCCGCCGGGATGGCCTGGAATCGCAAGGGCTGCGACTGGTCGAGGACGAGGATACGCGCCCCCGCCGCCGCAAGCGCCTGCCATTTCGGGTCGGTCGCCTGCCTCGCCGTCAGCGCGTCGGGGCCGACGACGATGACGCGCGCGGGCGTGAGCTTGTCGAAGGTAGCCTCGGTGAAGGCGACGCCGCGTTTCTTCAAATGGGTTTGGACGACGCCCTTGGGGTCGAGGACGAGGAGGTCTTTCGCCTTCATGGTGAGCGTCATCTCGCTGGGGGAGGGCAAGACGCGGATCGCTTTGACTTCGCGGAAGACCTCCATCGCCTTGCCCTTCTCGACGATCTCACAGGTGAGAACCATCTCGGACGACGACGCCGATTCCACGTCGGGCAAATCGAAAGAGGCGATCATCTCGCGATGTTCGCCGGCTTTCAGCTCCACGTCCTGGTTAAAGCCCTTCGCTCCCTTCAACCGTGCGCGAACTCGGATCGTGTGATCGAACCGCGTATCATTGAAAACCTTCAGAGTGCGCTTTATCTTTTGCCCACCGACGAACGTCCAGTTCCACTCGCGGCACAGCACGCAGACGGGCTGCCACGAGTTGTAGTGCAGGTCGCCGCGATCGGGGCCGAGCCAGAAGTGGAAGGCGGCCACGTCGTTCCAGCGGTAGCCCTCGCTGAGCATCTTGGCGAACAGGCCGACGCCGCGCCGCGCCTCCGGCCAGCCGAGGAAAGCACCCTCGCCGGAGACCTGCGCGAACGCCGACGGCTGGTAGCCCGAGGCGAAGAAGCTCTCGCCGAGGAACAGCGGCTTGTCGTCCCCGATCGGCCAGGGGTCGCGGCCCGGCGTCTTGTAACGAGCCTTCGCCAGCTTCAGCGTGTAGGCTTCGTCGGGATACTCCCTCAAGGCGAACTCGTTGTAGTGGTTGCCGTAGACCGGCAGCGAGCGGTCCATCAGCGCGTCGCCGCCGTCGATCATCACGGGGCGGGTCGGGTCGAGCTTCATGACGGCGGCGATGGCGCGCTTGATCTCCGGCTCGACGGGGCCGAGCCAGCCGAGGTTGCGCGTGTTGATGTAGGTGATCTCGTTCTCGATCGACCAGATGTGGATCGACGGGTGGTTGCGCTCCGCCTTCACCCACGCCTCGAGTTGGAGGATCCAGTTGTCGAAGAGCGCCTTGCGGGCAACAGTCTTGCCGTTCTTCTCTTCGACGAGCATGTAGCTCGCGATCTCGCCGTCGAAGATGCCCGAGCGCCTGACCGCCATGCCGTGCGCGTCAAAGAAGTCGAGCGTCTCGCGCTGGCTCTCGCCGATCCAGGGTAGGTCTCCCCAGAAGCGGAAGGTGTTCAGCCCGATCTTGCGCCAGGTCTTCACCGCGTCGAGGGGATCCTTCGGCGCTTTATCACTGAACGTCAGGTCGGCGCGGAAGCGCCAGGGGATGCCGTTGAGCGTGAACGTCTTGCCGGAGATGCCCCACTCGCGGAAGCCGAACTTCGTTACGCTTCGATCACTCACTTTCTTATCGCCGGTCAAAGTTAGGATTACGTTGTACTGGTTCGGCTCATCGGGCCACCACAGGCGCGGCTTCTCCCATGCCCGCGTCAAGGAGACGAACGTCTGCCCACCCGCAGGAACCATCACGGTCTTGTCGCCCAGCGTCAACTCGGCCTTGCCGCCCGAGAGCGGGACGACCTCGCCGCTGAGGACAACGGTCCGAGGCTTACTGGTGGGATTCGTCAGCGTCAGATCGATCGTGAGTTGCTTCTTCTTCACCGAGGGCTGGACGAAGACATCGGCGGCATACACTTCGCCCGGCGTGACGACGAGCGAGGGCGTCTCGAGGATGCCGCTGCGGCGGGCCTTGAAGAGGATCGGGAAGTCGGCGAAGCGCGTCAGGTTGAGGCCACCCGCGTTGTGGAACATATCGGGCGGGACGTTGAAGCCGAAACGGGCCGACTTGCCGTCGCCCGTCTGCGCCAGCGCGTAATACGCATCCTTGATGACGACGACGATCTCGTTGACCCGCCCCGGCTTGACGGCCCGCGAGATGTCGGCATCCCAGGCGGCACACGGTGCCTTGCTGAAGCCGCAGAACCGACCGTTGACGATTACGCTCGCCATGAGCGAGGTCGAAGGCAGATGGAGGACGTAGGATCGCCCCTTCGCCTCGGGGATTTGGACCCGGCAGCGGTAGAGGAGTCGATGGCAATAGGTCAAGTCGGGCCGCACCTCGTCGCGCCCGCCGGGGACGCGGATGCCGTGCCAGTGGAACGTGTCGATCTCCTTCGGGAGAGCCTGCACGGGTTCCGTGCGCTCAGTGACATCATTCTCGTCGAAGCGCGCGACCTGCCAAAGGCCGCCGAGCGCCGTCGAGACGCGGTCGCCCTCGGCCTGAGTGATATCGATGACACGTTTGGCCGCCCTATCGTCCTCCTTCGTCTGCCACTTCGACCCCGGCTGATGCGGCCCATTGGGCCGAAACGCCTCGGCGCTGAGGCAGATGCAGTCGAGGCCGAACAGGACGCGGTCGAACCCGGTGCCCTTCTTCACGCGCGGCAGGACGAAGTGGAACGTGTGCTTACCAGCCGTCAACTCCACGTCGCCGAGTTCGAGCCAGGCCACCTCGTTCCAGTCGCTGATCGCCATGAGGTCCGTCGTCAGCTCCTGCGGGCCGACCTCGCGCGGCTTGCCGTCGTCGATGTTCCAGCGGAAGGGCGAGCGCACGAACTCGAAGCCCAGGCGCATCCACACCTCGAATCGGCCCTTCTTGGCGACGGTGAAGTCGTACTCCAGCCGCGCGCCGTCGGCGGGAATGGTCTTCTCGACCTTGTCGGCCTCGACGGTGGCGTGGAGCCACTTCTGGCCGGAGAGGTACTCCTTCTTGCCCCAGCCCCCGGAGGTAAACTTCACCCCCGCGCGCGTCGGCGACTCGCCCTCGAGCCAGACGACCCCGGCGGCGGAGGCGGGGATGGCGAGGAACAGGAGGGCGGCTAGCGTCAAGGAGCGTGACATGGGAGGATCCTCGAATCGGGCGAAAGGCAGGTGTCTCCCTTGAGTGTATTGGCAAGCGAACATGCGTCGATACTCGGTCGAGGTTGGTGTTCGCTACGCCGATGCGAAAGAGTATGATGAGTCTCGGGCGCTTGGGCACCGATGGGGGATCCACGCATGGGCGACTTCGACCGGGCAGCCCGATTCGCCTCCCAGGCCGATACGGAAGTCGTCCCGCGCCGGCTGATCGAGCATCAGGAAAGCTTCGATCTGTTGCACGACTGGTTCCACGAAGCACTTCGGGCACCGTCGTTCGAGCATTTCAGCCGCATACTATGGGAGAGCCCTCGGGCGAATCCGGCGTGAGCAAGGCTCGCATCGTGTGTTTCATTCCCGAAACAGCCGCCACGTCCCGTCGGCCCGGCGTGTCTGGTTGGGGACGAATCGCGCCTTGTATTCGAGCGAGGCGCAGCCGGCGACGTAGTACCCCAGGTAGACATACGGCAGGCCGCGCCGTTCGGCTTGCGCGATGGCCATGAGGACGTTCAACGTGCCTAGGCCGCGGTGGCGCTCGGCGGGATCGTAGTAGAAGTAGATCGCGGACAAGCCGCCCTGCCCCTCGTCGCCGGGGAGCGTCTCGGAGAGCGGGTCGATGTATCCGACGCCGACGAGTTTGCCGTCGAGATAGTAGCACCACTCTTCGACCGGGAAGGGCTGGACGACGTAAGCCTCGGCATACCCCTGGGGGTCGCGCGGCCCCTTCTCGGGCCAATCCTTGTGGTCGGCCTGGAAGGCGTGGTATTCGTCGTAGAGGTCGAGCTTCTCGCGCGTCACCGACGGCTCGCGGATCTCCAGCTCGACGACGCCCTCGTTGGCCCGGCGACAGCGTTTCTGGCTGCGATCGGGGCGGAAGTCGTCTACTCGGATGCGGATCGGCATGCAGGACCGGCACCCCTCGCATACGGGGTGGAACATCATGTGCCCGAAGTGTCGCCAGCCCTCGATCATGCGACGGAGGTATTCCGCCGCCGACAACTCGGAGGCGAGTTCGTACTCGAGGCTCCATTGCTGGTCGGGGAGGTAGGCGCACTCGCTCGGCGGGGTCGTGAAGACGGTGAGCGAGTGCATGGCTATCGGCCCTGGATGATGTGGCGA